>JALZES010000067.1 GCA_030861915.1 Thermoproteota archaeon | reverse complement strand
TATTAATATTAAGCCAGAGTTTGAGGATATAAAGAATATATCTCGGACCGTAGGTTTGTCAACAAAGAGGACAATGGACTTGGTAAAAGCAGAGGCGGTTCAGCGATTTGGAGAAATCTGAATGGTTGCAGAGGAAGAAAATCTTTACCAGGTAATGGAATGGTTCGAGGGTAAGGGCAGACCTGTCATTGTCGCTCTTTCCGGAGGTGTGGACAGCGCGGTAGTGGCGTTGGCTGCTAGGAAGGCTCTTGGCAGAGATGTTACTGCTGTCACCGCTAATTACAATACTCTGTCGAATGACGAACTAGACTCAGCCAAAGAAGTCGCGCGAGAGCTGGGGATTTTTCACAAGGTGATAACTTACGATGAGCTTGCCAACTCAACGTTTGTTAGAAATGATAACTTAAGATGCTACCACTGTCGTACCGAGCTGTCGACTCACCTTTTGGAAGAAGCACGTAAGCTTGGCGCCAACTTAATAGTAGACGGAACTCAATTGGACGACTTGCTTGACGTCAGACCAGGTATTAGGGCATTGAAAGAAAATGGTATAAGAAGCCCCCTTGTTGAATGTGGACTAAGTAAAAGTCAGATTCGAGCGACGGCGCTGCGGTTTGGTCTTTCCGTTTACAATAGACCTTCAAATTCATGTTTAGCATCCAGAATTCCAACAGGAACGCCTGTTACGTACCAAAGCCTCAGAAAAATTGAAAACTCTGAAACAGTCGTGAAGGCAGTATTTGCTGTATCCCAGGTTCGGGTAAGAGATCACGGTGACATTGCAAGGATAGAGGTTCCGAAGGAGGAATTAAACAAATTCTTCGACCTGGCTAAACTGGATATTTTGGATCTACAAATTAAGAAAAATGGATTCAAGTATGTAACAATTGATACCGGCGGATACAAGTCTGGAAACCTCTCCGTTTTAAACGAGACTCATGGAATCAAATGAAAATGAAAGCGAATAGGTATGGAAGAATTTACCTAGATAACGCGGCAACTACACCTGTTTTAGAGGAGGTTGTGCAGGAGATGATCCCATACTTGAGCACATATTATGGCAACCCCTCTTCTCCACACACGTTTGGATATGAGTCCGCCAGGGGAATAAATATTGCCAGAAGGCGTGTCTCTGCTCTGATCGGAGCCAAGCCTTCGGAGATAGTATTCACAGGGAGTGGAACGGAGGCTGACAATCTTGCCATTAAAGGCGCAGCCTATTCTGCGAGAGAAAGATTTCCAAAAAAGAACCACATTGTTACGACCACTGTTGAACACGATGCAGTTATGGAATCCTGTAAGGCTCTTGAAAAAAATGGATTTGAAGTGTCATATGTGCCAGTGGATCCCGAGGGACTGGTGAATATTACAAAATTTGGAGAATCTATTTCAAATGAAAAGACAGCGCTCGTCAGCATAATGCTAGCCAACAACGAGACAGGAACGATCCAGCCGATCCGCGAATTGGTAACGATAGCGCGCCACAAAGCTGAAAATGTGCTCTTTCATACAGACGGTATTCAGGCACTCGGAAAGGTTCCGGTTAATTGTCATAAATTGGGCGTGGATCTAATGGCAATCTCATCGCACAAGATAAATGGACCCAAGGGAGTGGGCGGGCTGTTCATAAAAACAGGCTCGCAAATCAGCACTTTAATTTCTGGAGGAGGTCAAGAAAATAGTCTCCGATCGGGAACCGAAAATGTACACGGAATTGTCGGATTCGGAAAGGCTTGCGACCTCTCGATGCAGCGGCTCCACGACATCGGAACCCGTGTCCGAGGAATGCGAGACCATCTAGCTGAAAGGATAATTTCCCAGATACCCTCAGCGCGCTACAATGGGCCATCGGATGCCAATTGCAGGCTACCTAACATCGCGCATTTCACCTTCATGGGAGTTAATGGCGAGGATCTTATTATCAAGCTCGATGAGCATGGTATTGCTGCGTCTACAGGATCTGCATGCTCAGCCAAAAAACAAAAAGAGTCACACGTGCTGAGAGCAATGGGCTTCTCTTCGCATGAGATTTCAGGGTCGCTGCGCTTAAGTCTAGGACCCGTCAACACTATCGCAGAGGTTGATGAGACTGCAGCGAATTTGAAATTAATTGTTGAGGAGTTACGCGAGCTTTCACCGTATCTAAACAGAAAATCAGATTGACCGAAATCATTATAGATAGTGTTCTCCTGCTGATCCATCATGTCTGATGGTTTTTCTTCCAAGGTAGAAATAGGGAAAGAGGCGCCAGACTTCGAGCTGCCTGATACCAATATGAAAACTCATAAACTTTCCGATTACAGAGGCCAGAATATCGTCCTTGCCTTCTTTCCCGCAGCCGAGTCTCCCGTGTGCACAGCAGAGATGTGTAATTTCAGAGATTCTGCGCATGAGCTAAAAGAAATCGGTGCACAGGTCATCGGCATCTCAGTGGATGGTCCGTTCGCAAATAGGATGTTTGCGCAAATTAGACGATTAGATTTCCCCTTACTCAGCGATTACAAAAGAGAGACGATAAGCAAGTATGGCATCGTGATGAAAAATCTTGCGAGTTTAAAAGATTATGATGCTGCGAAGAGGTCAATCTTCGTTGTTGATAGCGACGGAAAAGTCTTGTACAAATGGATTTCGGATAATCCGATGGTTGAACCTAATTATGACGAAGTATTATCCAGCCTGGGAAAGCAACGATAGCAGTTAAACCGGCAAATTCTCATAACAGCTATGCACTAGTCCAATATAGCAACAATGTCATATCTTGCAACTGTATCGCCTTGAGCCACTTTGATTTGCTTTATAATGCCATCCCTGTGAGCCTTAACTGCGACTTGCATCTTCATTGACTCCAGTACAACAATAGGATCGCCCTTTTTAACAGACAATCCCTCCTGTGCGACAACATTTACTACTCTGCCTGGAATCTGACTTTTGACATCCTTGTCCCCGCCTTCTCCTCTTTCGTCTACAGATAAAGACCTCTTAAGGATTTCTTGCATACCGGGGTGGGTTCTTATAGCGATAAGGTTAGTGTGAATCAAAAGCGTAGTCTCATGCGATTCTGATTGAATTACTTTTGCTCTGTAGTACTTATTTTTCAATATAAATTCTATCTCGCTAGTGGCAACTTTCAGCAGCGTAACCTCATAGCTATTGCCATCTATTTTTATTGTCAAAGTGCCTCTGCCCGCTGTCTGAACGATTTCGGCCTTGCGAAGTTCCTTTAGACCACCAATTCCTAATTCCAAGTCATACTCTCCGCTTTTTATTACCCGTGAGTCCCGTCCACCTTGAGGGTCGCCGGGAGGAACGTGGATGTACCTCGTCTAGGCTGGCATCCTGAATGAATTCCGAGTGTATCAATAATGCTGCCGCTGCTGCATCCGCATATTTCCTTGTTTCGTTTTCAGCCACCTTGTTCATTTTCTCGATGATTCCGTTTCGATCAAGGTAGTCCGTTGAAAGCCTACCCTGTATAAAATTTGGCTCATCTATGATTGTCTTGTATAGGGGGATTGTTGTGTTGATACCTTCTACCCTAAATTCATTGAGAGCTTCGCGTTCTCTGATGCGGGCCTCCTCGAAGTCCCTTCCCCATGAGATAAGCTTTGCGATCAATGAATCATAATAACCCGAAACTGTGCAACCGGGATAAAGGTACGAGTCGACTCGAATACCAGGACCATAAGGCATGCTGCAGTCGGGGACAGGACCAACGGATGGAGCAAATTCAAGAAATGGATCTTCGGCGTTGATCCTGCATTCAATCGCAGCACCATACATCTTCAGATCTTCCTGTCTGAAATCAATTTCTTCGCCCTGGGCTATCATTATCTGTAATTTAACCAGATCTAACCCCGTAACTAATTCGGTTACGGGATGTTCCACCTGGAGTCTAGAGTTTATTTCAATAAAATAAAAGTTTCCGTCATTATCCCGTAAAAATTCAGCCGTTCCAGCGTTTAAATAGTCAACTGCCTGGGCTGCTCTAACAGCTATTTCGCCAACTTCTTCCCGTGTCTTTGCGTCCACCACCGGAGAAGGGGAAAATTCTATTAGCTTTTGATGTCTCCGTTGGATGGAACATTCTCTTTCAAAAAGATGTCTTCCGTTTCCATGCGAGTCAAGCAAAAGCTGAAATTCAATGTGTCTTATGTTCTCTAAATATTTCTCGACAAAGAGTGCTGATTTTCCAAATGCTGCTGTAGACTCTGCCGAAGCCATTTCAAATTCCTGTATAAGTTGTCCTTCGCTCGAAGCCATTCTGATGCCCCTTCCTCCTCCTCCGAATGCCGATTTTAACAACACCGGGTAACCGGCCTCGGCCGCAACGTTAAGAGCTTCTTGAACACCTTTTACTGTACCAACGCTTCCGGGGACAGTAGGAACTTTGGCTTTTTTCATTAGCGCCTTGCATTTCATTTTGTCACCCGTGAGCTCCATAGCCCTGCTCCTGGGTCCGATAAAGACAATATTCTCCTTTTCGCATCTCTCTGCAAAGTTTTCATTCTCCGACAAGAATCCATATCCAGGATGAATTGCGTCTGCTCCTGCTTTCTTTGAGGTTTCGATAATTTTTTCTATATTAAGATAGCTCTCAGAAGGAGCCGCAGGGCCTATGTGGTAGCATTCCTCTGCAAGCTTCACATGGATCGAACTAATATCCTCATCCGAATAAATGGCAACAGGTTTGATTGACATGTGCCGACAAGCACGAATTATCCTCAAAGCAATCTCTCCCCTGTTTGCAATCAAAATTGAAGAAATTTTCTTAGCGATTTTCCTTGCACCTCCTAAAGATTGATGTTTCCATGTTTCTTGGGCGGTCTAACTTCTCTTTTGTCTGCTAGGCTCTCTAAAGCGCGAATGATCAAAGGTCTGGTTTCCATGGGATCTATGACAACATCTATGATGCCCTTTTCTGCCGCTATATACGGGTTAGCAAACTTGTTTCTAAATTCTTTAGCGAGCTTCTTTTTAGTGGCCAGTGCATCTGGAGACTGTTTTAGGTCCTTGCGATGAATAATAGTAATTGCTGCTTCAGGTCCTAACACGGCAATTTCGGCAGTTGGCCATGCGTAATTGATATCGGCTCTAAGGTTCTTACTTCCCATTGCTATGTAAGCGCCGCCATAGGCTTTACCTATGATACATGTTATTTTTGGTACCGTGGCTTCACAGTATGCAAATAGTAGCTTGCTTCCATGCCTGATAATGCCATTGTGTTCTTGGTCGGCCCCCGGAAGATAACCCGGTGTGTCCACTAGAGTTACAATGGGAATATTATAGGCGTCACAAAAACGTATGAACCGTGCCGCCTTATTCGAGGAGTTTATATCGAGCGCACCCGCCAAGTATGATGGCTGATTGGCAACGATTCCGACTGGTCTACCATTCATCCTTCCGAAGCCGACCACGATATTCTCTGCAAACAACTCATGCACTTCCATAAACTCTCCTGAATCTACAATAGAGTTGATTATTTTTTTTATGTCATATTGTTGATATGGATTCTCCGGCAATACGTTCACAAGACCGGGATCCATTCGATTAGGGTCATCAGCGGTTTCAGCTAATGGAGGTTCTTCTGTATTATTTTGGGGTAAGTAAGAGAGCAAATTCTTAATTTTATCCATGCATTCAAATTCGTTTCTGGCTATAAAATGCGCGACGCCGGACTTGGATGCGTGTGTACGGGCGCCCCCCAATTCCTCAAAGGAGACGTCCTGGCTTAGAACCTCCTTGACAACTTCGGGACCTGTGACGAACATCTGACCGACGTTCTCTACCATGATAACAAAGTCCGTCATCGCAGGAGAGTATACGGCACCACCCGCACAGGGCCCGATGCTCGCAGTAATCTGCGGTACAGATCCTGATGCAAGAGTATTGTGGAAGAATATATCGCCGTAGCTGTCCAGGCTCAGTACCCCTTCTTGTATCCTCGCGCCTCCTGAATCGATAATGCCTATGAGAGGTGCACCAACCTTCAAGGCATGCTCCATTATCTTCACTATTTTTTTGCCTGCCATTTCACCAAGAGAACCTCCCAGAACCGTAAAATCGTATACGTATAGAAATACGAGCCTCCCCTCAACGCGCCCAAACCCTGTTACTACTCCATCGCCTGGGTACTTTTGGCTTGCAGACTCCCCTCTGTGAGTGGTGTATTTGTCAATCTCTACAAATGTCCTGGGATCTACTAAAAGATCGATTCTTTCTCTGGCAGTTAGCTTTCCTTTTGCATGTTGAGCGGCAATCTTCTCTTCCCCTCCGCCTATCTCTGCCGCTCTTTTGAGGTCATATAATCTCTTGATTTTCTCCTCATGCATGACGGTGTAGATATTCCTAAAAGATAGATATATAAACTGATTAGAAGGGAACCAGGAATTGTATAATTGTAATAGGAAGTTCCCGGTATTTCTCTATTCTCTGAGCCCGCTTCTGCCTCCGCGAGCTCGACGGAAGTAGTTCATGCCTAGGTTATAGTTATCAAAGAGAGACTTCAGAGACTCTATCTCCTCTCGAAGCCTTTGGATGTCTATTGGAGAGGCCTGGTGGTTATTTTTCAACTCCTCTACCTTCAAAGTTTTCTCCTCGATAAGTTTACCTACGTTACGTTCGTACTCACTAGCCAATGCTAAATTTTGGTCATTTCATTTAATAATCGTTGCTACGTTGTCAGGGTGGGAAGTATCAATATCTCTCTCAAGTAGCCGGACGGCGGTCCATGGAGCAATATTCCTATAATCAAGTTTCCTGATTTAGCTCTGAAGACAACATTGAACCTTCTCCCGGTCACGTCAGCTTCCATATGGTATTTAACAAGAGATGCGTCCATATTGTGTAAAGTACCTTGTCGTATGGATTGACTCTTTCGCAAAGGAAGTACCAGGTGCTTGACGCCTTTGAATATACTTGATTATTTTCATATCCCTGGGACATCACGCACTTGATGCCTCTAAGTTTGAAATTTCTTTTGAGAGGGCCTCAGCCACCTTGGGATCCAGGTCTAAACTTTGAACGAACTGTAGGAGGTCAATCCTCTGACGGAGTAAAACAATCAAAAGATATGGTAGATAAGTTGCCCCAAACACGCTCGCTGAGTTGTGAGTCCTGGCTGCGAGGCTGAGAAGTAAACCTCTTAACGCGAGGCGCCGCGCAATTATCGGTGCAGAAACTTGCCATGGCTGGCTGTACTGGTTGTACGTCGCGTTCCTGTCCTCTAAAGCATAGAACAGGCCGTGAGACAACAAGCTATGCAAGTATCTTAGCAAGTTCCAGTGTCTATTTTTAGAAACTCTGCCAATTAGTAGATCGCACTTCGATAATACGTCAAGCGCGCCTGCTATCTCTCTTACCTCCAGTTTGGAGGAAACTATTGAGGAGAAAAGGGCGTGTAGGATGTCTTTCCGTCTTTGTTCAGGAGATTGGGCAAAACGTGGGTCAGGATAGCCACCTTCAATGCTCATTAGAACCTGTCTACCGACTTCGATTGTTGGCGCATTGAAAAAATTAGTTATGGCAAGAGATATATCGATACCAAAGGACACATCTCGCGTAGCTTCATATCCTGAAACCCTTGACTGGGCCATATTTAATAATGATCTGATATCTCCGTTAGCGCCTTTTATGACCCCGTTCTTCTCTTCGATAGGCATATCCTTTCCTTGCTGTCTTAGGACATAATTGAGAAAGAGAAGTAGCAGGCTTGGATGTACTCTATTGAATTCGACGACTTTGCATATCTTGGTCAGCGGCCTCAACTTACTGTCTCTGTTGTTAGCCGCCATAATTATAGGAACAGTTGGCTCCTTGATGAGCACTACCAGAGATTCTATCCCGCCGAGGTCCTGCCGGCCAGAAATCCCGTCGATTTCATCTAGAAAAAGCAATGTTTTCTCCGCAATGAGAGACCTGTTCCTAAGGATCGGGAGGATTGTTTCCGTGAGGATGCCCCTGTTCCTGGTATCACTTGCATTCATTTCAATTAAATCATACCCAAACTGTTGGGCTAGTGCCTTAACAATAGTCGTCTTCCCTGCGCCGGGGGGGCCAATTAGCATCAATGGCCTTGTACCGTCGGTCCATTTTAAGAGCCACTTGGCAACATAGCTCCTAGCCTCCTCGTTGCCCACCATGTCCTGTACCTTAGCAGGTCTATAGAAATCAGACCACATCATGAAACAATTTCAACCAACCCATTGTAATTGTTGGGTATAGGCATAGGGCTCACTATAGCTGCTACATTTTTACAGGCAAGCTCAAATTTTTGTGTAATAACGGGTAGAGGTCTCTTCGATTAAGGTCGTTATGCCAGTATTGGTTGTAGTGACTCACAGTCAAAAAAAGAAACTCTAAAAATGGCTTATAGTCGAAATCAGGAGGCAACATGTCCAAGGTCATTTTGGCCTCATTTAGATAGGCCTCGCTTTTTTTCATTGTTAGATCAAATGACTTTTTTACGTCGTTTGTTGTAATAAAAAAGTAAAGGGGCCAGGAGGGTGATTTGATTGTACCATTTCTTATTGCGTCCTGTATCTCGTTCCCACAACCCACAGACTCTCCTGCCCTAGCCATCCCGAAATTGAAAATTTCACTTAAAGGCCTCATGTTCAACGCCATATTTTTTCCGGTGGTTCCCATTATAGCACGATACTTCTTGTAACACCCATTCATGTTCTCATCATTTATCAATTCAGGCTTCATCTTTAACTTTGCATCAATGGATTGACCGATTCTGGCGTCTTTAAATCCTTCCTCGAATGACTTTAGCATGTTGTCTCCCCCTTGGGAAATTTTCTCTCTTGCTATCTCCAGAATATAGGGATTCATTAGCTTATAGTCATCTAGATATTCGAGATCCTCATCTCTGTCTATGATCCTATCCATTGGCTCACTAAGATCTATTGCTATTAGGTGACCATCAATGATTGCGTTTCTGGTTTCAGTGGGTAGGTTTTGTTTGTAGTATAGCGAGGCTGCATCAAATAATGCATCTAGAACGGGAAATGTCATCTTAACGAAATTGGAGTTTAATATTCTATTCACTCTGTCGGCGAGAAGCTCAGGCTTAGACAACCTAGCGCGGACATCGGAGATCTTATTGTCTTCTATGGCCATTTCTGCTGACGCCGTTTCCTCTACAAACTTTTTCATCGTTGCTGAGGGATTAGGATCGGAAATCAGCTGCGTATGAAGCGAAAGAAGAAAACGCTTGGTAAAATCTTCAAATCGGTCTTCCACATTATTATTGTATCTGTAAAACTGTTTGTATCCTTTCTCCCGGAGTATGCCCTGCTTCAAGATCTCCTTCCCGGACTTCGTACCCATCAATGCTGATTTCTTAAATAGAAACTCATCCTTGCTACTCATCGATATCGTTTGAGTATATTCTCTCGTTATTTAAGTTTGATTTTAGACGCAATTTGCTAACTTGCTACTAGTCAATGCAGCATAATGCAGACCATAGCGCCAAAGATTGTATAATAGCAAACGTTCCTTACCTAGATGACATTGCTATACGTTCCTGTTCATTCTTTTTCTTTATAGCATGACTCGACATATCATTCCCTGAGGCCAACAAAATCTCTCTAGCCAATACCTCTTCTATCGACTGCAAGCTAGAATAAGTAGACTCTCTGACGCCTTCGGCTATAAAACGAAGCGCTAAGTCTACTCTCCTTAATGGAGCTACGTCGACAGAGACATGATAAACAACTCCTCCATATACAATCCTAGTTGTATCTTCATTTGGTGACGCATTTTCAATCGCCTTTACCAGCAGTTCAACGGGATTCCTACCCGTTTCCAAGCTCAGAATGTCAAGAGCCGCTTCTATCGTCTTAAATATTCTTGCCTTCTTGCCCCCCATTCTTCCGGTATTCTTTGCGTACCTCTTACCAAAGTGCATTAGCTTATTTGCTAAACGCTCAACAATATGAACCTCGGCTTTTTTCATTCGCTGATGTTCATGCCTACCAAATGTAATTGGTACCACTACGGCCGGAACCAGTGATATCACATTTTGCAAACCTTGATCGCTTACTTCAATTTTCCGTACATCCCACTTGTTAAACAACATAGCGGTCGGCTGATCCTTAGATGGCATCTCTATCTCCTCGGTTTCTCCTTTTTACCCCTGACGAGCTCATTTAGCGAAACACCGTTCACCTTAAAAACCTGCCATCTAACTCCGGGGATGTCCCCCATTGCTCCACCCATGGATCCTCCAATTCCTTCGAGAGCGACTTCGTCATGTTCGTCAACAAAATTCAGGGCTCCATCTTTTGGCAGAAATGCGGTTACCGACTTGCCATTTTTTATGAGCTGGACCCTAACGCACTTCCGTACTGCAGAGTTCGGCTGCTTTGATTCAATTCCAACCTTTTCTAATACTATCCCACGAGCCTGTGGAGATCCTCCCAGTGGGTTAGCCCGTTTGTCCAGCATCAACATTCTTCTTTTGTAGTACTTATTAGCCCATCTAGCACGAGTTCTTTTCGCTCGTAGAACCCTACCTGCAAATAACCCCAAGGGAGATTTAGCCATTATATATTCACCTTATTGTGGATATTTGGCGATTGCTCCGGGCTTACTATGAGCACGCTGGAGATTTGGAAATATCTCTTCGCCAGCAATCTTGCTTTTTCGGCATTCCTTCCTTCCTTCCCTACAACAACGCCTTTCTTTCTGGGATCGACGATGACGATCGCTTGCTTTGTCCCGTCTGATCTTTGAGACATCTGTATTTCCTGAATCATTTCAGAGTTCAATATATTACTGATAAATTCGGGGGCTTCGTCAGAATATTCAACTAGCTCAACCTTTTTTGTTACGACAGCCTGGAGCTGTTTAATTGTAGTCCCTCCTTTTCCGATAGCGAGTCCCATCTGCCCCTTGTTCACAACAAATATTACCCTGTCCATCCTATTATCAACTATACAATCTCTAGCCGTTGCGCTAGTAACATTTTGGAATAATGACATAAGTCGTAATTCATCGGAGGTTAACTTGATCTTTTCAGTCATTCAGTACTTCCTCTGAATCGGTCACAATCGATTTTAAGATAAACATACCAAGACGACCCATCCTCAATTATTATGTCCAATTTAAGTCTTAATGATTCTGATTTAATCTGTCTATAAAGGTTACCTTGGCCGTTAGGGGAAGCATTAGCACATAACGCGATAAAAACTCTCTGGCTTCAATCCTTACGGTCGACACAATTCCATTGGGGCAAATCAACCTGCTTCTCTTATGCTTTGAGCGAATCTCAAGCACTGAAGTGGCAGAAAACTTAGACTCTTTTTTCATATTGGTTCATCATTAGCAGGAGTTAATCATCTGCTAGTCCTGTTCTTGCAAGATACTATTGATATCTTCGAAATTGCCTGCCTTGAGGGAAATGGCGGAGATCTTATATGGCGCGCCACACAATCTGGCAAGCTGTAGTGAATTACCTCTAAAATGATATATAGGAACCTTTGAAGTAGAGGCCTGGTTTTCTAACTTATCCTTCAGTCTCTTATCCATAGATTCAGATATAATAACAAGCTTTGAACCTTTTATGGATTTCA
The DNA here is from genome assembly GCA_030861915.1 of Thermoproteota archaeon. Taxonomy (GTDB): domain Archaea; phylum Thermoproteota; class Nitrososphaeria; order Nitrososphaerales; family Nitrososphaeraceae; genus TH5893. The sequence continues at coordinate 16,522 of JALZES010000067.1, read as the reverse complement.
TGACCTCTTTAGATCCGGCTTTGTATTTGTTAGACGAAATTGCTTCTCTAGTTATCTTTTCTATTCTCTTTACCATTTTCTTCTTTCACACTCATATACAAGTCAACCATGCCTGTTCCGACTGGTACTGTAGCTCCGACGATTACGTTTTCTGTTACGCCTTTCAATGCTTCAACCTGACCTTCTAGCGAAGCCCTGGCTATTGTTGGGACCGTTATCTCAAAAGCCGCCCTTGCAAGTACAGATGTCTTGGTTCCTGCTATACCGTGCCGCCCTATCTGCTGTAAATGACCCTTTGATGTCATCAGATCTGCGACAAGCATGATGTGGCGAGTGTCAACTTCAAGCCCTTGCTCTTCTAACGTATTAGTAATTTCTTTAATAAGAGCTGTACGAGCTGCCTCTATACCCAAGGTCTGCCAAATTTCATACACGTTGTTCGTGGTAGACCTCGAAGTATCAACACCGTCAATCGAGAGAACTTTCGCAAGGTTTGATCCTGCCGTCTGGATTATCCATTCTTCATCTTGTTTTACTATTGTGACTCTTTCAATGTCGGGGACACCCTTTACTCTAGCGTTTAACAGCTTATTCTTTAGAGTCAAAATGAGTTGTGCATCAGACTCCTCAGGCATCGTCACCTTTATGAAGTACTTCTTCTCATTCATTGAGATGTCATATTTCTTCTTGGAACCTTTCAGCACTTCATAAACGTCTTTGAAATTGCAGCCCCTCTCACTAAGTTTTTCCTCAGACAAATGAAAGCTTATAACTCCAGTATAGTCTGTATCTGTTTTTAGAATCAAGTCCCCTACCTTCGTAAATATTATTTGCTGTGCAACTTCAAGGGCTTTTTCTCTAGAGACTCTATGTTCCTTATCCAAGTAAATGTCCATTGTTGGGGTAACTGGTTTCTTGCGTGCATCCACTAATTCGATAAGTCTTGGGAGTCCAAGCGTAACATTTCTTTCTTTGACTCCTGCGAAGTGGAAAGTTCTAAGAGTCATTTGCGATCCAGGTTCTCCAATAGATTCCGCCGTGACAACCACAACGGCTTCGCCAGGCTCTGCAAGCGCACGCTGCATCAAGTCAATCGTCTTCCTTAGCACCTTCTCAATTCCATTTTTGCTCAACCTATTATGTGCGAAAGCGCTTACCAAGTGCTTCTTTACCTTAGGGTTCAGATCGTCTGCACGTTTCGACAAGATATTTTCAATTTCAACATCGCTTGCCTTTTTTCCTTCGTCGACTACTGACTCACTCTCAATTAGACGTGATATATTAACAGCTTCCCCGTGATCACTCTTTGCAGGATCAACGCCGTCCTCACCGTACAGATACTGAATAATGTTCCCGTGGGGGTCGCGCACAGTATGGTCATATTCAATTTTCAAGTGTTCCAAGGCATTTATGAGTCGTCTCTGCATATATCCTGACTGCTGTGTTCTTACTGCAGTATCCACAAGACCTTCTCTTCCGCCCATCGCATGGAAGAAGAATTCCAGAGGGCTTAGACCATCTCTATAATTTGATTTGATAAAGCCCTTTGAATCTGGGTTGGCATCATTTCTCTTGAAGTGCGGTAATGATCTGTTGTGGTAGCCTTTTTGTATACGTTTTCCTCTAATGGATTGTTGTCCAAGAGCAGCTGTCATTTGTCCAATATTCAGAGTTGAACCTCGTGCACCGGTCGAGGCCATAATTATCCCAGAATTATCATCAGGAAAAGCTCTGTCGGCAGTCCTGCCTGCTCTATCTCTTGCCCTAGACAACTCATTGACAACATAGAGTTCTAATGCCTCCTCGGCGGCAAGTCCCCTAGTAAGAGGCAAGCTCCCCTCGTTGTACTGCCTTATCAAATCATATACTTTGTCGTATGCCTTTTCAATCACGTTATTTATCTCCTTTCTAGTTTCTTCGCTTAGCCATAGGTCTGAATACCCATAGGTAAACCCTCGGTGAGTTATGAATGTCTTAAGCATTACGAGTATCGAATCTAGGAATTTTCCTGCTCGGTCGTTGCCATAATCCTTTACTATCCTGTGGAGTACACTGTCTGGCTCTTCTGCTCCTATTGAGGCCTTGTCAATTACTCCACTTGTTAGTCGTCCAGCCTTTATAACTACGTCTCTGCCCTCCTTCTTCGTAGCCTTCGTCCATTTGGATGTTATGATAAAATTGAAGTCGCTTGGCAAGAATAGAGAGAAAAGTTGCTTGCCAGAATAAAGCATTGTCCCATTGTGGTTTATGTCAGGCTCGGGCAAATTACCCTTGTAACCCCCGATAAGCGCAAGGTTGGCAAACTCTTCTCTGCTCAGCGTAGTATCGTCCCTTGTGAGAATAAAAGCTCCTGTTATGAAATCTCTTATTCCACCAATTATTGGCCCCCCATATCTTGGCGAGACAAGCTGATCTTGGACACGCATAAGCAATGCAGCCTCCGCTCGGGCTTCTTCGCTTTGAGGCACGTGCAAGTTCATCTCATCCCCATCAAAATCTGCGTTGTATGGAGGACACACAGCAGGATGCAATCGAAACGTTCGATAAGGCAAGACCCTAACGTAGTGAGCCATAATTGACATCCTGTGCAAAGAGGGCTGTCTATTGAAGATGACGATATCTCCATCCGAAAGGTGTCGCTCTACCATGAAACCGGGTGCAATTGAATCTGCTAACACTCTTCTGTCGTTGACATAGTCCAGCCTTATTTTGACCCCATCAGGCCGAATAATGTAGTTAGCACCAGGATAAGTGTTTGGACCGTTAACCACATGTTCCCTCAGCCTTTCGATATTCCACTGTGAGATAGTTTCTGGAATGGTGAGCTTCTTGGCTACATCTACCGGCACGCCAACGTTGGATATAGCAAGGTTTGGATCCGGTGAAATTACGGTCCTGCTGGAGAAGTCGACCCTTTTGCCCGAGAGTGACCCCCTGAACCTGCCTTCTTTACCCTTTAGCCTTTGGGTTAGCGTTTTGAGAGGTCTTCCAGACCTGTGATGAGCCTGAGGAATTCCGGATACTTCATTATCGAAGTATGTAGTTACGTGATACTGAAGCAGATCAACCAGATCTTGAACAATAAGCGGAGGCGTTCCGGCCTCCTTGCTTTCCTTAAGCCTTTGATTAACGCGAATTATGTCTACAAGCTTATGAGTCAGGTCATCCTCAGATCGGATACCTGTCTCTAGAATAATTGAGGGTCGGACTGTGACCGGAGGGACTGGCAGGACTTGCAATACAAACCATTCTGGCCTCGCCGTAGAGGGATCATAACCCAGCAAAATAAGATCTGCATCGGGAATGTGGACCAAGCGTTCCCTTATGGTTATGGGCAATAGCCTGTTTTCCCCTGCTTCCGTCTTTTCTACGAATATTGTAGGCTTGGTAAAAATTAGATCGTACTGCTCTTTTTCGCAATGCGGACAGACCTTGACTTTTTTGGCTTTTTCTATTATTTCCTCCTTGATATTCTCCAGGGTTATTACGGCATAGGCGGCCTTTGCATCGCGAATATTCTTGTACTTAGCAAGCTCTTCTGGATGCAATTTGATCTTATTGCAGCTTCTGCAGGTGATCAAAAGTAGCTTATGTATGTCATCGATGAAAGCGATATGCAATACCGGTTCTGCTAACTCGATATGACCAAAATGTCCAGGACATCTCGCAGATGTGTTACCGCAAGTTGCACACTTCTGGCCAGGTTCTAGCGTGCCGAGGCGGTTATCCATTAGTCCGCCCTGAACAGGCATTCCGTCCTCGTCGTATGTTTCAGGAGCAGTGACTTCAGCAACACTGAATTTACGGACCTCAACTGGCGACCAAATGCTGAACTTTATACCACCGAGTATTTTTACTGGTTCTTCCATGCTAGTCAGTCAGCCCCTATACTTTCTCCCGAGCCAACAACCGCGGAGCAACATTGAGACTCATCATTTCTTGCAACAGGAGCTTGAACGCATAAGCAATTACTACCGATGAAATCTTGGACTTTTCGCCGCACACTCTGCATATGAATCTTCGTTGCTTGACATCATAGTAGGACAACAGCCCACACCTCTCACAAACATTTATTTCAGCTTTATCGGACTCCTCCAGTAATCTGTCTTTGAGCATCATGGAAGCGCCGTATGCTATCAAGCAATCCCGTTCCATTTCACCAAATCTCAGTCCTCCTCCTCTAGCTCTTCCTTCTGTGGGCTGTTTTGTGAGCATTTGGACTTGTCCCCTGGCTCTACTGTGAATCTTGTCAGCGACCATGTGGTGTAGCTTCTGGTAATAAACGATGCCCATATACACGTCGGCTGGGAATTTCTTTCCTGTACGTCCATCGTACATTGTCTCTTTGCCACTGTGTTTGAAGCCATGTTTTTCTAGGATATCCTTTATACTGTCGAACTTTTCTCCAAGAAAAGCTGAGCCATCAACAATTGTTCCGCGAAGAGAAGCAGCTTTCCCTCCTAGTGACTCCATAAACTGCCCTACTGTCATCCTGGAGGGAAAGGCATGAGGGTTAATCATTATGTCGGGAACAACCCCGTCTTCCGAATAAGGAAGGTCCTCTTGGTTGACTAACATGCCGATCACGCCCTTCTGACCGTGTCTTGAAGCAAACTTGTCGCCTATTTCGGGCACCCTCATATCTCGCACCCTTATCTTGTACATTTTGCCCCCTTCAACAGATTGAGTCATTATAACGGTATCTACAACGCCATTTTCTGAGGGTCTAACACCTATAGACGTATCCCTTCTGTAAGGACCTTTGACTTCGAACTCTTTATATTCCTCCATAAATCTAGGAGGTGAAGTTCTGCCAATGAGTATGTCTCCGCCCGTGACAACGGATTCATGCATGATAGCGCCATCATGCTCTAGGAGCCTGTATGCTTTTTCTCCTCTATAACCCCTGATATTCGTGTCAGATTCAGGAAGTTCAAAACTGTCTTTCATCCCTCCTGGATATTGTTTTGCCTCCGCTTCATATACCCTATAGAAGAATGTTCGTCCGAGACCTCTTTCAACAGAGGACTTATTGAAAACGATTGCGTCTTCAATATTGTAACCCTCAAACGGTAACACCGCTACGACACAGTTTTGACCTGTAGGGCGGTCATCCAGTCCAAGCAGACTAATCGCCTTGGTACTCACCGTAGGAGTTTGAGGATAAAGCATGAAATGCTGCCGAACATAAGTGCTTGCGTTCATCAAAGGAGTTGAAAAGCCAAGACTTTGTTTGGCCATTGCACTTTCATAAGTGTTTCTTGGTGACTGATTATGCTCAGGATATGGGATAATAGAAGCCCCGACACCAAGAATTGCCGATGGAAAGATCTCTAAATGAGTATTGTTACTTTCAAGCTTATGTACATCCATCGAAATGTAACAATTCTCTTCTTCATTAGCGTCCACAAGCTCCATTATTCCCATGTATAGAAGATCGGACCATGAGAGAAATTTTTTACTAATCTTTTCAATTATCTCACTGGTCGCTAGATTTTTTCCTTCTCCAACAATAGCCAGCGGTCGAAGAACTCTGCCCGCATTGCAACTAATGTAAAGCCTATTTGTAGCGTTGGGATTCCCAGAAGAGTAAAAATATACACCCACATGTGGGTGTATCTTCCCCGATCGTCTGAGGTTCCTCAATGTGTCTGATGTGCTTCGTCCATTTTCAGCATAACCGATCAGCTTTCCATCCACAAAGACTCTGGCCCCTTTCCTTCTGAGATTTTCATTTGCTTCGTCAACGTGTTGCACTCCCAGCTCATACATCTTTTCTATGATTTCCGCCGACGGAACGCTCACAGAAATTATCGCCGATAGCGCCAAGTTCTTTACGAGACCACAGTTCGAGCCCTCAGGGGTTTCTGCTGGACAAATTCTCCCAAAGTGAGTGGCATGGAGATCCCTGGCTTCAAAGTTAGGCTGACTCCTGCTCAGTGGAGATTGTATTCTTCTTAGATGGCTAATAGTCGACATGTAGTTAGTCCTGTCTAACAATTGGGTTACACCAACTCTGCCCCTTCCCCAGTTACCTGTTGCTATCGCATTGTTCAGCTTATCAGATATGATACCGGGTCTAACTGCCGCCGCCACTGCATTTATTCCCCGTTTCTGGCCAGACCTTTCTAATTGGTATTTCATATCCCTAATAAGATTTCTGAACGCAGTTCTAAAAAGATCGGCGAGCATTTGCCCGGCGAATTTTATGACTTTATTTCCGTAGTGGTCTTTGTCGTCAGTATCTATCCATCCCAGCTTAAGCTCAATTAATTTGCTAGTGGCTTCTCCAAGAAACAAGGCCTTCTCGTGTCTGTTGTCAGGGTTTTTCCCTAGATGAGGGAGAAGACCCCAGTCAAGCAGGGTTTCTGCCCTTTTTATTTGAAACTCTTCTAGCATCCCTGGAGCAATTCTTTTGCTGATATAGACTATCGAATCACGACTCGTAGTAATCTCTCCTATCTTCTCAAATGAAGGTTCCAGTTCATCCTGTATTGCTTCATTTAAAGAAACAGCATTGGCGATGTCCCTATCAGACTCAAGACCAAGGGCTCGTACTAGGGTTATTAATGGTATATCCACCGGAGATCCTGGAATTTTGGCAACGACTGAACCGTCAGGGCGCATTATCAACTCAAGTTTGGCTCTATACCCGACTATGGAAGAATACACTTTTGCCTTGTAAAGTAGTGCTCCTGTGGTTTCCTCCACGTCCACAATAATTTTATTATACGAGAGATCCTCTAGCCCCACGATGACACGCTCAGAGCCATTAATAACAAAATAGCCACCTGGATCCCTTGGATCTTCTCCAAGTTCTATGAGCTTGGGCTCAACCAGGTTGTGTAAAATGCAAGCATTAGACTTGGCCATGACAGGCATGTCCCCAACGTGGATAAACCTGGATTCTAAAATTTTACCGTCTTCAACTATGCTGCATTCTAACATGACTGGTGAAGCATACGTCAAGTTCCGTAATCTTGCTTCCACCGGTGCTACGTGAGTAATAGAACCATCCAGTTCCATTATCCTAGGTTGCTGCAGTTTGATCTTGCCTAATTTTATCTTGTAAGGGTATTCTGCAGTTTCTATTTCGATCTCTCCTACCTCATCTATGATGCTTTGGAGCCCTCGTTCCATAAACTCATTATAGGAGTTTAGATGCTGCCTCGCAACACCTTCTCTTCGCAAAATATCGTTAATTAAGGGCCACATTGACAAGTTTCTCCATAGTTAGAAGTCAACCTTCTACAACGTATCGGTAATATACACTTTCACCCGACGTTGGACTCTTGCGAGTAATTTTAATGATATCTCCTGGCCTTGGTTCAAGGTCTTCAATACCTTTATCGCTCTGCAAAATATACGGCAATTGGCCTGGTTTTGTATTGAATTTTCTCAACGCCTCTTCTGCATGAGTCTTAGGAAGGACCTCATGCTTTGGTTGATATATATGATCGGTAATCTTTAGTATTTTCTTTTCTGATGACAATTCGGTCGCTCCTATTCGGAAAAACATATTTGCTTACAATAGAAACTAATCATCAATGGAATGAAATCTCTAACGCTGTTGTGCATAGGATACCTCAATAAAACGAACATATATAAGTATACTATGTTGGCTGACGGAGACATTCGAGCCAGAATTTGCTCTTGATATGCTAGCTCCAACGTGGAGCTATTTATAACAGAAATGAAACCTAAAGCTTACCGAAAATCCCTCGACGCGTAGGAAAATGGCGCGCTTGTCGCTGCATACAAATTAGGTGAGTCTTGCTATAGAGTCCAAAACATGGCCCACCCAAAATCTGTTGAAGCCATGGAGCGCGAAATCGAGTCTCAATCGACATTGTTACTCAAACTAGAATTGCCTGAGCGAGTGGATCCGATGAAGTGTGTTATGACAGGTTCTGGAGACTCGTATGTTGCTGCATCTATTGCAAGCTATCTATCAAACCGCAGAACCGTTTGTTGCTTTCCATCAGAGCTAATTCTTAACAACGATATCTTAGAAGGCAAAGAATTGTATGTTGTTTCGATTTCCGGCAGAACTGCTCAAAACATCGCTGCAGCAAAAGCAGCAAAAAAAAGAAATATCAAAACCACTGCGATAACTGCCAATCCTTACAGTGAGCTGGCTCGGCTATGTGATCGAGTTGTACGGCTAGATTACAGCGATTCGGGGGTCCCAACAAGCGGATCAATCAGTTTTCTTTCTACCTTGCTTGCTTGCGTATCTTTGGTAACTAGAATAACTGTTAGCCCAAAAGATTTGCAAGGTGCCCTCGAGGTCGCGAAGACTGCGGTCAACAGCATATTGGATCAGATTTCCGACACGCCGTCATCGATTCTATACTTAGCCGAGGGACCTTTGTATCCCATTGCGTGGTACGGTTCTCTGAAAATGAATGAGGTCTTGGGTGTTAGATCATTTCCTTATTCGATTCAGGAGTACTGTCATGCCCCTTTGTTTAGTATAAAAAAAGATGATACAATCATAATTCTGAATGAAATATATTCAGAAGCCACACCTGAGAATGAATTCCTTCAAAAGCTCAGGAAATTGAACTTCCCTGTCCTCTCGCTAGATCTCCCAGTATCACCTGGCATTAGCTGCCTACTTCAAGCCGTTTTCTCCGTTCAACTTCTAGCACTGAGAAAGGCCAAGAAAAAAGGGATGACGGATTGTTTTTTCGCACAAAGTCGAGACCTTCTGAACGCCAGTTCAGCATGCATATATTAGAATTCCTAGAACTAGGGCGCAGCAAATATATTATTTCTAAAGCGATATTTTTGTTTTCTTAAAGATAACTGGATAAGGTCGTATGGAAGAATCCCTAAGCCCTAATGTTTGTTTAATTGGATCTTTCTTGATTGTTTATGTGTAAACGGAGACGTGGGTAATTTGTAGTGATGCGACATCGCTCAGACATTTGTAGATTTGTTTTAACAATCAAAAAGAAAGTTCAGAATTGATCTATGCAGTCCTTTTTTCAAAATATTTTGGTAAAAAAGTTATATAAACAGGTATATATATAGTTGTATTTAAGCGACTACTATGCCGCAAACCAAGCCCATTGTCAGTATTGAAAATGTTGTTGCGTCAGCAACGGTTAACCAAAGTGTAAATCTCAATTTAATTACTCAGATTTTTCCAGACGTTGAATATCATCCTGATCAATTCCCCGGACTTGTGTTCAGACTAAAATCTCCAAAGACTGCAACTCTAATATTCAGCTCGGGCAAGATGGTTTGCACTGGGGCAAAGTCAGAGGATCAAGCTATTAAGGCAGTCAAAAATGTGGTTCAAAAATTAAAGAAGGGAGGAATCCCTATTGAACATGAACCCATCATCGAAATCCAAAACATAGTTGCGTCTGCAAGCCTCGGGGGTAAAATACATCTAGAACTGGCAGCACGTGTCCTTCCTCGCAGCATGTATGAACCCGAACAGTTCCCAGGATTAATCCACCGGATGCTGGATCCAAAGACAGTTATTTTGCTTTTCGCAAGCGGTAAATTGGTTTGTACAGGCGCAAAGAAAGAGAGCGAAGTCTACAGGGCTGTTCACAATTTGCACACGCTTCTAGAAGAGAAGAATCTGATGATTTATGAGGGCTAAAGAGGAGGTTCTCTCGGGGAATATTCTCTGCCTGCGAGGGTATTCGTATTGAGTAGTGCCATACCTCCTGAACCAATGATGAAAGATATCGAGAGGAGAGCCTCACGCTGTTATTCTACGTCCTTATTGTAAAAAATGCCTGAGATTTGGCTGCGATATGGTACTACCGACGTCGCCCTGGATATTCGTTTTGAGAATCTGTACAAGGAGATAACCCCCAGAGTTGTTCCCTTGCAAGAGGACCAAATCGATTCTATGCTCCGAGGCATTCCGCTGAAGGATAACTGTTTACTTATTGTGTTTTCCTCTACGCCAGCGACGAAGCAGGTACTATCCTCGCTGCTAAACAGCGCAATAAATAAAGGCGTCACGGGTAACATCATGATACCACTCAAGCTGAAGGAATTCATCGATGTTAGAAATGAAAAGTGGAGTTCTTCTTTGTTGAGCGGTGAGGACCTTCTTGCGTTGAGAGGCACCATGGCCAAATTCGATCAAACATTGTTTCTGTCGCATTCATCATACGACCCTCTTTTTGGTTTCGAAGGTACACCAACCCATTTGTTAAGGAAATTTATGAAAGATAAAATGGCCGAGGCTATCGCTTTGAGAGGCACCGACATGCCCAGTCCTGGGACTATGTCAGAGCCCTACCGCCTAGCATTGTCGTTGTGTAGCGACATAGATGCGCTTTCGGTAGAGATCGTGGGAGATTCAAACAGGATATCAGACGTCTTTTGGGGCTCTATAGATGAAAGTTTTAAAAACGCATCCTCAAAGCTCGCTGAAAACACTAACTTGGAGCGGCAGCAGGTAAAGTCAGAGATAATAAGTCCTGGTAGCGAACTCTTCTATCATTCAACCTTAGCAGATTCTCTTAATTCTCTGTGGAATTGCATAAGCGTTCTTAACAGAAACGGCTCAGCGATCCTCCTTTCGGAATCTAGGAGAGGGTTGGGGTCTGAAGCGCTACAGACGTACATAGAGGGAAGGTCACATATCTCTTCGTCAACTGGGAACAGCAAATACATAGACGGCCAAGAGCATCTAATATTTTTAGAATCGGTGCGAGAGAGATATAACCTGGGAATCGTCTCTACAATTCCTGAATATTATTTGAGAACCAAACTCGGATTCGAAACATTTGACAGCTTAAAACAAGTCTTAGGGAACCTCCTGTCCAGACATGGAAAGAATCATAAGGTCACATTGGTATCCGATGCGCATTTTACTCTACCATTGGTTGAGCCAGATCTTAACGAGGGAGATTTGAAGCATCCAACATAGATAATAGATGAATCGTGTGAGTAGTATTTTCTGCCGCCGGTAGAACCATTAATAGAAAGACTATGCTGCTTCCGTAGTATAATGCACGTGATAAAGTCAGCCTCATACAAGGGGGCGGGAATCAATAGGACAACCATAAGAAACTATCATGCCGAAATTGGTCGTATTATAGAAAGGACCAACAATTATTCTATCGGCGCAAAGGTTCACCCCATAATTGGACATTATGCGGGTCTTGTGGAAATCAACAATACTGTTCTTGCTTTGCATTCGGATGGAGTAGGAACCAAAATACTCGTTTCTCAGATGATGAATAAATTTGACACTATTGGTATCGATTGCATCGCCATGAACGTTAATGACATTATATGTGTTGGAGCGCGCCCAATTGCGTTCATTGATTACATCGCGTTAAAATCCTCTGAAAATTATATCATCGAGGAATTATTGAAGGGATTAGTAAAGGGAGCCAGAATTTCGAATGTCTCAATAATTGGTGGCGAAACCGCTGTCCTCCCTGAAATTATCTCAGGTGCTGATGAAGCCACGGCTTATGATCTGGCTGGAACCGTGTTAGGCGTGGTGGAGAGAAAAAAAAGAATTATTCTTGGCAAGCGGATAAAAGTGAGAGATATCATTCTCGGGGTGGAAAGCAGTGGACTGCATTCTAATGGCTATACATTAGCGAGGAAGGTTCTCTTGTCGAAATATTCGGTCAGAGATGAACCGCCTCTTCTATCCAGATCGCTGGGCGAAGAAATGTTGGTGCCGACAAGGATATACGTCAAGCCTGTTACCGAAATAATAGAGAATGCGTCTTCTATCCCTGTCCATGGCTTGGCCCATATAACAGGAGGAGCATTCACCAAGCTTCTCCGTCTCAATGGCAAGATGCGATACAACCTCAAAAATCTGCCCGCCCCAAGTGGGATTTTTAAGCAAATAGCCTTGGATGGCCCAGTAGGGACGAAAGAAATGTACAGGACATTCAACATGGGAATAGGATTTTGTGTGATAGCGCCGCCAGAGTCAGTGGACCCAATATGCAAAATATTTCGTAAACACCACATGTCGTGCAATGAGATAGGTATAGTTGATGATGATAAGGGAAGAGGTGAAGTATGCGCCTTTCTGCAGGGGAAGGAGCGATTACTTGCTCACTAAGCTTAGAGCATACACTAGCCTAGGAGGGACCTGGTCGAGCTTTTACAAAAATTAATATTCGTTCTGGAATCCCTCTTCATAGTATTGGAGTATAATACTCAGGAGGCCTCTCCGCGGTGCCACTTTGGAGGTCTAGCATACGAAAGGGTCTGCATGGAAATCGCTCTAGAGTTAGAAAGCCTTCCCACGCCCAAACTCAAGGATATCTCTTCCCTAACCAAAAAAATATGTTCGAAATATAGGCTCTCCTCAATGCCCGGGAATGAGGATATCCTAAAACATACTAGCCGGTCTGGCGAGGTTAGAAAATTGCTGAAGGTTAAGCCTGTAAAAACAGCATCAGGAGTAGCTGTCATTGCTGTGATGCCCAAGCCATTCGTTTGCCCGCATGGAAGATGTATATATTGCCCAGGTGGAATCCAGGAAAACGTACCCTTGAGCTATACTGGCGCAGAGCCATGCGCGAAGTACGCGCAGCGCTTTGACTTTGATCCTTTCAAGCAAATACGGAGTAAGCTAAGCCAGCTGTCCTCGAGAGGCCATGGAGTTGATAAAGTGGAATTAGTCATAGTGGGCGGCACCTTCCCGTTCTTTCCAATTGAATATCAAAGGGAGTTTGCTAAATCAAGTCTTGATGCTCTAAACAACAGGTGTTCTAACGACTTGAAGGAGGCCATGGAAATAAATGAAACCGCAGGAACAAGATGCGTAGGGTTCACTGTCGAAACCATACCTGACTATTGTAAAGTGTCACATGTTGACGCTATGTTAGAACTAGGCATAACGAGGGTTGAAATTGGGATACAATCACTACATGAGGAAACTTACAAGGCTGTAAACAGGGGTCATACCCTGTTCGACGTGAAAGACTCATTTCAAATCGCTCGCGACGCTGGGTACAAGATCGTTGCCCACATGATGCCCGGACTACCCACAGCGTCACCAGAAAGAGACATAGAGGACTTTCGTAGGTTATTCGAAGATCCTGCCTTCAAACCGGACATGCTAAAGATCTATCCAACATTGGTTCTTAAAAACACAGGTCTGTACAACCTGTACAACCACGGGAAGTATAAGCCTTATTCTCACGATGATTATATTAGAATCCTCGTTGAGGTAAAGAAAGCCGTCCCTTCTTGGATTCGAATAATGCGCGTCCAGCGAGAAATAGAAGATAGAGAAATTGTTGCTGGGCCAAAGCAGGGAAACTTAAGGCAGTTGGCTCTTCAGGAACTGCAGGAACAAGGTCTCAGATGCCGCTGCATAAGGTGCCGCGAAGTGGGTCTCCAAAATCGCAAACCTCTTCAGGACCGAGAAGTTCGTATGAGTAGGATCGACTACACCGCGTCAGGAGGAAAGGAGGTCTTCCTCTCTTTCGAAAGCACTGATGATCTTTCTATCCTAGGATTTTTGAGACTTAGGGAGCCCGCCTTTCCGCATCGACCTGAAATCAAGGCACCAGATTATCCTATGTCTGGAAGGTCTGCTATAATAAGGGAACTACACGTCTATGGCGTCGCAGTGGATATAGGATGCCTTCCAGGAACTGACTCCTGTCAACATAGAGGATATGGGATAAGATTAATGAAAGAGGCAGAGCGGATCGTCAAGGATGACTTCGGTCTTGAGAAAATATCAGTTATAAGCGCAGTTGGAACCCGAGGATATTATAAGAGACTAGGATATTTTAGAAATGGCCCCTACATGACTAAGACATTGTGATATTATTTTAGTAGCTCAGAGATTGAGACTATTGGCAAAGGGACATGGATTGACAAGATAGCCGACTCTCTCATAAATCGGGAAAAGGTCCTAGGTCGGCCCCTCACGTTACTAAAAGTGGAGAGTGGACTAGGAGCCTCGGGTGTTCCACATATAGGAAGCATGGCGGATGCCGTGCGGTCGTACGGTGTCTCGCTGGCTCTCCGTAACTTAGGTTACAGATCAGAGCTAATAGCCTATTCCGACGACATGGATGGACTCAGAAAGGTTCCCAGCGGATTTCCCACGTGGCTAAACGAATATCTCGCCAAGCCTGTGTCAACCATACCAGACCCTGAGGGAGGGTGCCACAGATCGTATGCTGACCACATGACTGATTCTCTGCTAAAGGGACTACAGAGCATTGGGGTCTCTTACAGCTTTCATAGTGCAACCGATGCATATCGAAAAGGAGTGTTGACGAAGCAAATTGACAGTATATTAAGGAAAGGCAGATCGCTTGGCCGCAAAATAGCGAGTCTCGTGGGACAGGATAAATTTGTTGAAATCCTTCCCTATTTCCCAATCTGCGAGTCATGTGGAAGATTGTATCTTGCTCGGGCCGAAAAATACTACGTTGAACAAAAAAAAGTTTCGTATTCGTGTATTGGTTCCAAGATCGGAAACGGCTACATAAAGGGCTGCGGGCACAGCGGTGAGTCTGACATTAGTAAAGGGCATGGTAAGCTTGCATGGAAAGTCGAGTTTGCCGCCCGGTGGGCAGCTTTTGATATCCGGTTTGAAGCCTTCGGAAAAGATATCATGGATTCAGTGCGGGTAAATGACTGGGTTTCTAACGAGGTCCTAGCCTTTCCTCATCCGCTGCACGTAAAATACGAGCTCTTCCTGGATCGTTCGGGGAAGAAAATAAGCAAGTCCTCCGGTAATGTGTTTACACCGCAGCACTGGCTGAGATACGGTTCTCCCGAGTCGCTTATCCTATTGTTTTTCAAAAGGATAGTAGGCACACGTGCCATAGATATAGAGGAAATTCCTTCCCTGATGAATGAGTACGACTTGTACGAGGACCTTTATTTTGGCAAGGTGCGAGAAGACAATAAGGCCAAACTTATAAAGCTAAAGGGGATTTACGAGTACATCAACCATTTAAGACCTCCAAAGTATCCTGATACACATATTCCTTTCGACCTTTTAGTTCAGTACGGATCTTTATTCCCACCAGAGGAAAGGATTGAAAAAGTGTTTCAGCGTCTGGTAAAGTATAATATGGCAAAAGAAAAGACTCCGGGTTTGGTCAGAAGAATTAGTTTAGCGTCTAACTGGATAGAGGACAAAATGTCCGACCGGCGTCAAATATCTAATGTGTCACTTGGACCCAGCGAAAAACGGGCTGTAGACCAGCTGGTAGGTCTGCTTAGCTCTTACTCAGGACTCAAGGAGCGTACAGATGTCCCAGGAACTCTTCAAACTAAAATCTTTGAAATCGCAAGGAGCAATAACATTTTGCCAAAAGATTTTTTCAAGTTGATATATAGAATATTATTGAACGATGATAAAGGCCCGAAGTTGGGCAACTATGTAGTAGATTTAGGAATCGAAAGGACTTGCGAAATCTTGATGGAGAACTTGAAGCGCTCCTAGAAGCCAATTTTATCCCGCCACACACGACGGTCATGCCACGATGTCTGGTCTAAAATTGTAAGTAATAAACTTACACAGCCCTGCCCTTGCATTACTTAAAGCAAGTCGCGGTCAAAGGGGAAATGGTGACATATTGTGGCAAATATGGTTTGGTTTAGCAAGCAGAGGTCAGGTGATGGTTTTTATCTAGCCTATGTTGATGCAATTTGACAGGATGGCTCTGCCTGTGTCACAATCTCTATGAAAGTACTAATATTTTCGCATGAATCAGATGTGGACGGACTATTCTCCGCGGCCATTGGTTTAATCAGATATCCGCAGGCAAGAACCGTATTCCTGGGTTACGGAAAGGATACGTTTCGGACCATGGCTGATTTCACAAGTAAGTTCAGCATTTCTTCATCGGCTCAGGAAAACGGATTAATAATAATCTGTGACCTAGCCTTAGGCGAGGATATCTCCTCTATTAGTCTATGCAAAAGTTCCTTTTCGGAAGCTAGGAATGCTGGTTTCGATATAGTTTGGCTAGATCATCATCCATGGCCCGACGCCCCCCAGTCAGCTGTAGAACCCTGTGCCGAGCTTGAGCTGGATAGAACTGGGACTAAGTGCGCAGCTGAGCTCGTATATGAAAGGTTCTTGCTTGGAAACGAACTTGCCTCTAACCTCGCAAGCATAGCGCGCTCAATGGATTTTTTCATAGGAGATCAATATCTAACGCCAATATCTGAGCTCATAGTGTATTATCATAATTCCTTCGCCCGTTACGAGAAGCTGTCATCCCTAGCAGCTAAAATATCCAGGGGGATTTTGTGGGACTTTGAGATGCAAAAGGACTACGCAGCCTACAGTCAATTCCGAGATAGAGCAAAAGCAGAGTCCTATCAGACACTCCAGCTTAGACACTTTGGTGATAAATTTAAGGCGGCAATTCTCAGATCCTCACCATACATTCAAAATAGTTTATTTGCCCGTGAGATTTTTGAAAAAACTGCTTCCGACGTAGTGATTCTCTACGGTCTCGACAATAAGGTCAGCATACGACGAAGCAACAATCTGATCTCGTGTAGAAAAATAGCCCTGAAC
>JALZES010000062.1 GCA_030861915.1 Thermoproteota archaeon | reverse complement strand
CTCCTAGGGTAATTTGTATGCGAAACGAAATAGGTTAGAAGAACTAGGACTATCATGTAAAGTTGGATTGAGAAAAGCAGACTAAGGAGAGCATAACACCTGACCATATTATCTTTCACTGTGGTTTCAAACTTTAATAATATATATGCTCTAAGTCCTGTAGAGTCTTGATGTATTCCATCTTTTTTATCCCTACAGTAATTTAAGATTTAACCAAGGTTTGAATCTTTATTACGACACTCTAGGCTTAATGAAATTAGAAATACATACGGTATCACAGTAAAGAAAAGACATAAGGAAAGAAAAAGAGAATAATGGAGAAGAAGAGACAATACAGCACATGTTAGCCATTATCTTTTGCTGCAACTGGCATGAACCATAATTATCCATGAATCTCTCTTTCTAATGCTTCTTTAAGCAAATGCATATGTCTTTTTCTATCTTCTTTGATTGTCTGCCAAATTTCCACCAATTGTGGTTTATTGGCTCTTTGCGCGTCTTTGATGTACGTTTCAATTGTGTCATACAAAAAGTCTGCATCTTTGCCTAAGACCTTTAAAATATCGTATGCTGTGTCTGTTAAATCAGTCGAAGATGAAGAGGAGGAGGAGGACATATTCTATTACCAAACAACGCATAAAATATTTAACAAGTATGCTTGTTCCTCATTTTACTTCTAATCTCAGTTTTTGCTCTTCGATTTTGACTTTTTTAATTTTGCTTTTGTTTTTGTTGCTTTACCTGCTGGTTTCTTGCTTGCTGCTTTTACCTTTGGACGCTGTTTAGCCACAGCAGAGCCAGCGCTACTACTACCGCCTATTCTAAACATCTTTGTACCACATACCGAGCAAGTTCCAGAGACAGCTTGTCTTCCATTTTTCATTGTTACCTGCTTCTCATTTTTCATATCTCTTTTAGCTTTGCATTTTACACAATATGCTTGCGTTGTTACCAATATAAGGTAAATCTCGTGCTTGGATATAAAAGTAGCTATGGTTGTTTTCTTCGAGGCTTATATCGATGCTTATAGAGGGTTACCTCCGGGTTAAACAGGTTACTGCAGAGCCGCTTTTTCCTCTAAAACGAGTATATATGCCTACGGCCTAATGTGACGGAAGAGAAGGCTCAGTGCTGATGTATATAAAAAGTCCGACTCAGAACAAGACAAGGTATTGTGTGGAAAACCAAAGCGATCGCAGATTCCTTTTAATTCTGATGATACCAAGATTCTACTTCTGCACTAGACACATTCCGTTTAAATTCATGACAGTTTGCACAAACCGCCCAAATAAAATTGTCATTTTCATGATCATCCCTAAACTTTATTGAAATATCTGCTAACGCAAAGTTATGTTCATGGTCCTCTAGTTCTATATCTTCTCTAAAGCTGGTCTTCATTTTTCACCCGGCTATTACAAACATTATATAATAAATCCGATAGTAAAATTGTTATGCGCTTAACGCTAAAACAAAGCTGTTTTACAGCTAAATTCTATCAGCTAAAACATCATTTCCCGGCTTTTATGACGCTGGCCCTCATACATGTAATGCATATTTTTTCTAGTAGAGTAAGCACCGCTACCTGACGAAAAATACTTATGAAGATGCAATAGCAGTCTTTTTTAGGTTCATACGGACCTAAAAAAATTAGAAATACAATACGTTTTTTATGTGTTGTCCTTCTACTATTATGAATTGGTCGTTCTCAATAGAATCACATTTGAGAATGTAGCAGGTAAGCTGTGCGAGGCGCTTATTCCTGTAAGGGATGAATATTGTATGGGGAGAAAAGGCCGGAACATAGCCGTCTGCACCTTGGCAAGCATAAAATTGCTAGAGGAAATATGCAAATCTCCAGTTATAATGGACAGAGTATTAATTGTAGGAAGATTGTTGTCAGAAAACAGAGGAATTGATGCCATTGTAAAATTCACTTTACTGCATGAAGAATTGCGCCATATAATATTGTGTGGAAAGGAATCAAGAGGGCATCAAGCCGGCCAAGCCTTGCTCTCGCTTCATCAATATGGCATAATGGACAAGAAGTCGGGTGAACGGTTTATCATTGGTGCTAAAGGTCATTATCCTCGCCTGAAATCATCGAAAGAAGATATAAATTCATTCAGAATTCAAATAGTTAGAATCCATAATCTTGTCGGAATTGATAATCTGAAGAGCATACAGGAGGTTATAGAAAATATAGAGACTATGAGTTGCGTCTAATAAATAGTACGTATTAATGTTGCAACAGTAATTCTCACTCAACACATGCCATGAAGACATTTTTTGCTGTAAACTTCTAATCGTTTGTATACCTATTGTTGCATCTTATTAGCTCTGTTTTGATTGCTTACTCTCCCTGACTAACAGACCCACGGAGAAGTAAAAATAGATGCAGTGTAGTGGACAATACAATATGGTGGGTAAAGGTACATATCCTGCTGTGAATAACCTTTGAGTTTACCAGATCCATGTTAGTTATATAAACATCTTAGCATTGTGTGAAAGGCTGCTTCAAAATGTTGTCACAGTCAGCCTACTTTGATTGGTATTTTAAAATAGAGATGAAAGGCGAAGTTAGTTGTGAGGATCATCACAAGATATCAGGGCTCCCACAATCAGAGGTGAAAAGAAGGACTGGGCAAAGTTGTTCGATGTAACCTATCGCAAGATGATCTGGTTTGGATAATTCTGATTCTTATAGTTACATGCTGGCGCATGATTCGGTATAGTCAGCATCTATTTTACTGGTGGACGTGCGTAATATGTCAGATTGGC
Source organism: Thermoproteota archaeon (assembly GCA_030861915.1). Taxonomy (GTDB): domain Archaea; phylum Thermoproteota; class Nitrososphaeria; order Nitrososphaerales; family Nitrososphaeraceae; genus TH5893. Next base: position 4,071 of record JALZES010000062.1, on the reverse strand, counting down.
TTGTGTCTATAGAAAAGATCATTCTCTATGTTCTCTAGTTACAGACCTAAGTATATTGAGAGCTGATCCGCTTCTAAACCACTCCAATTGTGAATCACTGTAGGAGTGTTGCAAGGATATGACTTCCTCTGTCTGGTCGCTATGATGCAAAATGCATGTTACAGGCTTTCCGGCACTGAGCTCTTCAAGTCCAGTAATGCTTATCAGATCATCCTCCTGTATTCTATCGTAGTCTGCAAGATCCTTAAAAGTAAGGGCTAATATTCCCTGCTTCTTAAGATTTGTTTCATGTATTCTTGCGAAGCTTCTGGCGATAACTGCCGCACATCCTAGATATCGAGGAGTCATTGCAGCGTGTTCTCTGCTACTACCTTCTCCATAATTGCTGTCACCTATTATAATCCACTTCACACCCTTGTTTTTGTACTCTCTTGCAATATGGGGAAAAGATTCGATTTTTCCGCTAAGTATATTCTTGCCCCTCCCAACCTCTTGATCACGATATGCATTTATTGCACCAAGAAGGAGATTGTCACTTATTTTATCCAAATGTCCTCTATACATAAGCCACATCCCCGCCGGAGAAATGTGATCTGTTGTACACTTTCCCTTGACTTTTGTTAGGATTGGAAGCCTCTCAAAGTCTCGTTTATCCCATTCAGCAAACGATTCAAGTCGCTGTAATCTTTCACTGTCCTCCTTAATAATCACATTTACAGATTCGGGATCCTCTGCGGGTGGTACATATACCCCTTTAACATCTTTGAATCCCCTTTGTGGAACCTCTTGTGAGACTTTTGGAGGCTCAAGCTTGAATGCGGTCCCATCGCTTGAAGTTAGTTCATCATTGAGCGGATTAAAGGAAATCTTTCCTCCAAGTGCAAGTGCTATAACTATCTCAGGACTGCTAATAAAGTTCATTGTTTCACGCCTTCCGTCGTTTCTTGCAGGAAAGTTTCTGTTATATGAGGTCACTATAGTGTTTTGTTCCCCTTTTTTTAACTCAGGTCTGCTCCATTGGCCTATACAAGGTCCACATGCGTTCGCAAGGACATTTGCGCCTATGTCTTTAAGAAGCTGCATCTGTCCGTCTCGTTCAATTGTAGCTCGGATCAATTCTGAACCTGGCGTAACTTGTAATGGTATCTTTGTTTTGATGCCCTTTGCTTTTGCTTGTTCCGCAATATCTGCTGCTCTGGACATATCCTCATATGAGGAATTGGTACAACTACCAATAAGGGCCACGGATATCTTCTCTACATAGTCAGCATGTTCTCTGACTTCACTAGCCATCTTTGAGATTGGCCTTCCAAGGTCTGGCGTATGTGGGCCAACTATATATGGTTCAAGCTTAGAGAGGTCTATTTCAATTAACTGATCAAAATACTTTGGTACATTATTCTTATCCTGCGTGATTTCTGATTCTACTTCCGGATCGGGAGTAAGCAGATCAAAATGGGTATTTGCTAGATCCGCAATCGTCCTGCATCCCATAGACCTAAGATAAATTTCCATCCTGTTATCATATGGGAACACTGAGCTTGTGGCTCCTACTTCTGCACCCATGTTGGTAATAGTTGCCTTTCCTGTGCAGCTTATTGCTTTTGCGCCCGGTCCAAAATACTCTATAATTGCATTTGTTCCTCCCGAAACCTTAAGTTTCGATGAAAGATACAAAATTATATCTTTGGGTGAGGCCCAGCCGTTTAACTTCCCAGTTAGATAAACTCCTATGCGTTTTGGATATAGTAGTTCCCAAGGCAAGCCGGACATTGCTTCGGCTGCGTCTAGCCCACCTACGCCTATCGCAACCATCCCCAAACCTCCTGCATTTGGAGTATGGGAGTCGGTTCCAATCATGAGGCCCCCAGGAAATGCATAGTTTTCAAGGACGACTTGGTGGATAATTCCTGCACCAGGTTTCCAAAATCCTATTCCATATTTTCTACAGGCTGATTCTAAAAATTTATAGATTTCGCTATTTTCGTACATCGCCGCCTTTGTATCCGAATCACTTCCTACTCTGGCTTGGATTAAATGATCACAATGAACTGTGGTTGGGAGTTGTACTTTTTTCAATCCTGATTGCATAAACTCAAGTATGGTCATCTGTCCAGTAACATCCTGCAACGCAACTCTGTCTGGGGTTAGTAATACATAGTCTTTCCCCGATTGAAATCCTTGTTTGTTTATAGAATGCATCTCATATATATGTCCCACAAGAATTTTTTCACTTAGTGTGAGAGGTCGTTTCACAAGCCTTCTAAACCTAGAAATGTTGTCTTGTAACTTACGGTATACTTTGCTAACCAATCTTGGTGTAGTTTCCACACTCACTTTACTAACTAGACGAACAGATCGCGATATCAGAATATATATTTAATAGTTCCCCGTTCACGTACTAACGTAGCAATTCGGGCGTAGTTAGTAAATGAATTGCACTCTTGCTTAAATGAGTGCCATAAATAATACTTATAACAGAAGATATTTCCTGGAGAAATAGTAATAATGTGCCTTATTGTTTACTATGACGGTTAGTACAGCTCAATGAGCGTTTCGCAGAACAGAAATGGAAAGCACCATACCGAATCCAAAGCAGAGATGACTATTATAATGTTGCCCTCAGATGCTAATCCTAAAGGTAACGTTTTTGGTGGCGTTATTTTAAAGTACGTCGATCTAATTGCAGGTCTTGTTGCAAAACGACATTCAGGACGTGCAAACGTTGTCACCGCTAGTATCGATAGAATGACTTTTTTAAAACCTGTGTTTATAGGGAACGCTCTGATTCTTTCTGCACGACTTAATTATGTTCGGCGGTCTTCTATGGAAATCGAGGTTAATGTTGAATCAGAAGATCTGGATGAGAATACTCTAGTGCATGCCGGGACTGCTTTTGTGACCATGGTTGCTCTTGATAAATATGGAAAACCCACAGATGTTTCTCCGTTATTGTTGGAAAGTGAGGATGACAAAAGACGTTTTAATGACGGTAAATCAAGAATGCTGTCCAGATTAAAAGAGGCCGGCAAAATACATTAGTTTGAATAGTTCGGTATTAAGGGATATATTATATTATATCAGCGCACTAAAGATCTATGAGCTTTCCTTAAGCAGACACGCATAAATTACTATCTAATAAACCTAATATTGGTAATAGAAATACGGAGAGCAGGAAGCGGATTCCCTCTATGAGAATATTATTTTTAACCGCTCATCTACCATATCCACCCTTCAGCGGTGGTCGTAGACGAGAGTTTGAATTGATCTCTCGGCTGAGCAAAAGGTTTGAAATAGACCTATGCTCAGTGACCAAAACGTGGGAAACAGACAGGAGATACGTAGACATGATGCGCAGTTACTGTTCATCTGTGAACCTATTCAAGGCAGGTCTGTCAGATATGGAACAATATGAGAATTATTCTCCTCAAATGAGAAAACATTTGTCTCAAGAGGCCAGTTCTCATATACATCGTTCTTTGGCCAACGACGACGTCGATGTCGTGCATGTGGAGGGGTACTATCTTATGCAACTTCTTCCGTTGGAGACACAGCATCCCATACTCCTGGTTGAGCATAATATAGAGTATATGCTGAATTTGCAACGAATGATGCTAGCGACGTCGTTTCAGGAGATATCTCGCTGTTGGCACGAGTACGTATATACTTTGAAATGGGAGCGCATATTTTGGAAGAGAGCAGCAACTTGCGTTACACTTACCCCAGAGGACAAAAATACGATGAAGAAATTGGAGCCCTATATTCACATCAAAATGATACCAGACGGTGTTGATCACTTAGATACAAATGGTCCATCTGAAACTTCTAAATCCATATCAAAGAAAAAGCTCGAAGGAGCAAGAGGTTCCTGCATTCTTCTCGTTGGCAACTTTGCATATGAGCCAAATATTGACGCTGCGTTATATTTCTCCAAGCATATTTTTCCCCTAGTCCTTCAAGGCATCCCAAATGCAAAACTGTTTGTTGTCGGAAATGAGCCTCCACCATCCATTCTCTCTTTAGGCGTGAACAAACGGATTGAAGTCACTGGATACGTTAAATCTCTTACAC
>JALZES010000081.1 GCA_030861915.1 Thermoproteota archaeon | reverse complement strand
ACTTTTTACCTGTCAAGCCTTTCACGTCCACGGTACCATCAAACAGAACACCGAGATAGTTTTTTTTAAGTTCACTAAAGACTATATATCTATATTGTTTGTCAATCTCAAGATCAACTCCCAAATTGCTTCTGGCCCATGAAGATATTTGGTCAACACTCCTCGAAGATGGATTTCGCAAGAAAAGAGAATCCGTATCTCCATATATGATATCGATTCCTGTCTCCTTGCATTTCTCTATAGTCTTGGAAATTGTGCTTCTGCCAATAGCAGCCGTGGCATCCGCTACCGGAAGACAATAAAGCGGAAATATCTCGGCTCCCATTACTCCATAGCTTGCGTTTAGAATGACTTTGATTGCTTGGCTTACAACGTTATAAAGTTGTCTCTCCTCGGCGCTTAAGGCACTGTCTTTAGACAAAAATTTGTAATAATTGACACGAAGATCTCTTAGGGATCCTATCAGAAGGGATGTTATTCCTCTTTTTTCTTTGCATATCCAATGGGAGGTCTCAGCTATATGCTGTGCCGAATTATTCTTGCAAGAAGAATGGGTGCAGTTTACTGTTTCATATGAAAGGTTATGCACCTTTATGATACTTGGATAGAGACTTGCAAAGTCAACTACAATTACATTGAAATGAATACCTAGCGTCGGTTCCACGACTAACCCGCCTCGATATTTCTTTTCCTTTATTATAGCAGTAGTGGAGGCAGTGCCTTTCTTTTGCAATTCATCGCGCCTTGGAATGATTGCATTTAGATGGCGGTGTTCATAAAACATCATACCTCTTATCCATTGATTTACACCAAACCGAGCAATATCCTCGATAGACAACCTGCCTATTCGAGCAATAACAATTAGAAGCTTCATGAGTAAGTTATCATTAAAGCTAGTCAGTCTAAAGGTCAAGTCCGCGTCCTTCATACAATATTGTGCCAATAGTTCAAGAGAAAGTTCACTTATGTCACCCTCAAATTCGTATTTGCTGTCGTTAAGCAGAGCCTCACAAATAGCGTTAAGAGTATGTTCTGAATATTTGTGACTAAAAGCATAAATCTGAATAGATCTGTTCTGAAAAGTTCTAAAAAGGTCGATATGTACTCCATTTTTGACTTGTATGGGTTCAGCTTGCACTCCTCTTTTAACGAAGCTTTCTCTTTTTACGATAATGGGCACTTCTTCCTTGGAGATCGCCAAATGATTAGCCGGGTCTATAGCTGGGTCTTGAGCCCTGGCATATAGATAAGGCAAATCAAAATCATCTCCATTATAGGTAATAATAATAGGATAGGAATTCATTAGCTTGAAAGTTTCTTGTAATAACTCCTTTTCCGTCCTAAACATCTGAGCTTCTGGAATTAGCTGGCTAGTTTTTGAGTCTTTCTCGTCCCCGTTCTCTTGTCCCGATTTTGAGTCCAAAAGCAGCACTTTTCTAAAACCGTCGCTTCCGGAAAACCCAACAGCAATTACGCGCCGGTCATGTTCTCGGGCGTTGGGCATTCTGCCCTCTTCAGACTCAACCTCGATGTCTATCGAAACGCGCTTCATATCTGGTATAGGTTGATTTAGAAGATTTGCCCATTCTTCGATGTACTTTCTGTATTGTCCCATCCCTACCTGGCCTATCTCGTTCGCTAACTTGTTCCATATTAGCTTGTCAAGTTCCTCTTGAACCTTGCCGGAAATCGGTTGTTCGAATGGTAAAATCGAGTCACCTTTTCTTACATAGTATGCACCCGGAATCAGGTTTGTATCATATAGATAATTTTCATGGTATCTTATATCAGCCTCCCAAGATGTTACTTTCTCTCTAAAGCTGTTCTGTGTTCCTCCAATAGAGAGCGGATCAGGAGCGATAACTTTTAAGACCTGGATCTCTTTGTCAGAGATGAAATCCATTTTTGATGTATTTTCAATTGAATATTTTCTTTCTCTTTGAACGACTTTCCTTGCAGCGTCCTGAAAATCCATTTTTGTGTAGCAGTAAGGTTGATGATCGGTTCTATCCCTCCAGAAGAAAATATTTTTATTTTCTTCGTCATACAATTTGAGATAAACCTTTTGCTCGTCTCCAGAATATACTGCTGATAGCAGCATTGCAGGCTTATTTTCAGGTAACTCTATTGCCGAGGAGGTAAATAGCTTCCTGCTCTCAGCCATATATTTTTCTCCGGGTATTCTAGATGATGGCTGTGAAAATGTTGTGTAAGAATTCCTTGTCTCCGAAGACATAATCCCGATACTCTTTTTTAGGTTTGCACAACGTATTAAATGCTTATGCAGAATCAGTTTGGCCGACCGACTCTTATTATTTAGCTTGGTTTATTAGCCTCTAACAACAGCACCGCAACATAAGACCGGTTTACTTCGCCAAAACGGAATTTGGAAACCTTTGCAACAAACATTCCTTTGCCGTCACATAGCGATCTATTGGTGACTGAACAAAAGTTAATTCACAGTACACTCACGTGTGGTTAGGGTTAGGGTTAGGGTTATGTAGCCACACTGTCTTTTGACCCAAGGCCTTTTACTTACGGGATGATAACCAATAAAACTACAAAAGAAACAGACCTCGCAGTTAATGGACTACATTATGGGATGTTAAACTAGGAAATTATTGCATTTACTCGTTCTACTATAATGTCTTCGTTTCTGGTCCTTTGATATCAGGGGAACCCTTAGTCGATCACCTAAATTTGGTGCGGAGGATATCTACTGTAGATAAACGATCAAGTTTGATAAATTGCTGCAACTCTTTTTCCTATATATGTTTTAGATCCTTTATCATCACACAAATAATGCCTCTACAAGACTATTTGTTGCCTCTTGAAAATATCAAGTTCTACAGCAAGTCCTCCGTTACATATGGAGACAAGAGGTACAATGTACTAGTAACAGACAAGAGATTAATATTATTTGCGCAAAGAGGGCACATTCTCCGGTCAGACGACATCGTCAGTGAACGTTTGGATAGGTTGCAGGGCGTTGAATATTCTGAGAAGGGACTCCTATTCAAAACAGCGAAGATTTCAGTCCAAGGTGCCTCCAAAATGGAAATGCGAGGTTCTCCCTCGGAGATAAAGCCGCTCTTTCAAAGTATTCAGTCAATTGTCAATATTGAGTGAAAATGTGTTTGGCAGCATATGTAATGTAACTTCTAAAGACGTCTGAAGAGATTCGAGGCAAAAGGTTTTTCGAGGTTATAGTGGAAGCCTGTGTTAATCGTTAGTGCAATGGAACAATACTTCTACAGAATAATCATTAGATAGGGACCATTGATATCGACCAGCAATATGTTGAGCTCTTTTAAAAGGATAGGATGCCAGGTCCATGAACCCTTCATAGACCGAGCTCAAAGGTGAGGAATTCATGTTAATGATAATCATTGCATGTTCTGATTAACCTCTAAGGTTCCGATGATTCGCTTAACCTCTAAGACATTCCTCGAATACAAGAAGGCGGCAATTACGATTCCACTTGCGATCATAGGTCCCAGGAAGTCGTCAAAGCCAAACTCAGAACTGAGATTGGCAATGGGTTGAGAACTAGCACCGATACTGTCTTCTCTCCCATTAACCTGTCCCGACTTTGATATCTCTTGGGATTTTCCTGTACCTGAAGCCGGATTTAAAACCAAACTAATACTTCCAAGAGAAGACCCTCGCTGTTCCGCAAACCATATTCTTCCTTGGTCATCGGGCGCTAGCCACTGAACAAATGAACCCCTGGTTGGAACCAGGATTTCAACTAATTCACCATTCAATGTATCTAGCACGCCAATTTTATCAATAACATGCTGTGCAAACCATACATTTCCGTAAGTATCCAGGGCCATACCAAAAGGCAGTCCTTTAGGATCCGGAGTGGGATATCTGGAAAACAAGTTTAATACAGGATCTAAGACAGATATTGCCTTTCCTTCGTGTTCAGAAATATATACATTAGAACTCTTGGGATCCAAAAGAATAGCATTAGGCTCCCTCAGTCTCCCGTCTAAAGGTTCGTACTCAGTTATATTTCCAGAAATGGGGTCAAGGCGCCCGACCTTTCCTATTGATTCTGTAAACCAGATACTTCCTTTACTATCAGCTGCAACAGCTGTAGGCAGAGAGTTTGGAGTCGGAATTTCGAAAATAGTTAAATTACCAGAAGATGGGGAAAGCCTAACTATATTATTTGATTGTCCACTAACTGTAAGCCAGACGTCTTGATTCTGATCTATCGCCATCCCTGAAGTCACGCCCTCCATAGGGATAGTATATTGTTCGTTGATCTTAGTTTGAGGATCAAATCTTCCTACGATGCTTCTGGTTGGATCGAGATACCAAACTTTTCCATCGTTTCCAAAAGCGGTAATAGTTATCAAGTTAGTGTTATTAATGGGATGTATCGTATAGATCTTAGATTCTATATTAAACTCCCAAATCCTCCCGCTTCCTGGCATTGAATCTCCTAGCCAAATTGTGCGTTTTAGGGAGTCGTAAATTGGATAAAGAGGCATTGAGGGCTGAGGAGTCTTGTATTCTTCAACACTAAATTGCAGATTGGAAAGACTTGGTTTTACATTTAGGTTAAAAATTGCGACCATGTTTGGCGATCCAGGTTCGATGCTTTCACCCAAAACTTGTACTGTCCATCTTCCAGCCAATGAAAGAGCAGTGTCAACCCTAAACACTCCTTGAGATTGGTTTGACATATCCACTACAATGGGGCCTACTCCTTTATCGACTTGAGTCAGCTTTATAGCTGAGGAGTTTATGAATCGGGCAATAGAATTATTATCATAGAAAGTCACCTCAAAGGTATTTTGACCTATGGTGAATGGATCGATTCTTAATTGAATTTTGTTCCCGTTGGCAAGATAAGCAATTTCTGAGAATTCTTTTTCGGTTAATAGCGATCCATTATTAATGAGGCTAGCCGATGAGCTAGCATCCAATTCAGTACTATCTCCTGCACCTGGGCGCTCATAAGCTGGAAATTCTCCAGATGGCAAGGCCATATTAGCCATTAACGATACCATAAACAGTAACCCGACCCCTAGGATAGCTTCTACTTTGAGGGTCTTACCCAATTGTCTCACACTCTTAGAAAACTGAGCACGTGATTCAGGAGCTGAGCTGTTCTCCGAGGTACCTGACCTATTAATCGAAGTAACATTAGATGAAGATATGAGCGAAGAGCTAAACTTCTTTTGGGTTATAATCTGGTGATATGCACCTATGGCAATCATTGCTAATCCAATCAATAACTTACCGAAAAGTACTCTGCCGTACAGAGAAACTAGAGTTATTCCAATGTCATTTTCAAGGGTCCATAACATCAAAGGACCGGTTATCAAAATTATGCCCAAACTTACCACGGCAACAGTTGAAAACCTTGGTATAAGTATGGATAATAAAATAGCCTTTATGTCTTCATTTAATTGAAAGAAAGCCAATTTAGGAATAAAGACGAAAGCCAAAAAGATAACGCCTCCGATCCAAATCGACGCTACTATGCTGTGACAAAAGTCCGCAACGATCGCAAGGGGCTGGTTGCTGGCCGCAGCGTGAGCTATAAGACTATAGG
>JALZES010000032.1 GCA_030861915.1 Thermoproteota archaeon | reverse complement strand
GTGTTAGAATTGATATGGTTCGTTTTCATACATATATTTCTCAATAGAATCCTTTGCTTTTTCTCTTCGCTTCTTCAAGTTATTTATAAAAGATTTGGAGTCTCTGGCCAGATCGCTTTTGCATTCTCCGCATAGAAGGTTTCCGCTAACACATTTGACGAAGCGTTCATCGGACTCCTTCTGGTCGTCAAAAAAATATCTTAGGTACCAGAAAACAGGACACCCCAATGCATTTCCACCGTATAGTCTTTGCAATGCAACAGTAGCCTGTCCTCCTGTAAATGCACCTGCCACCTTTTTATCAATTACTTCCGGTTCGTCAGTCGTAAATATTGCTGTCTCAGGTTTTGAAGAGGACATTTTTCCTCCCTGGGTCTCCAAACTTGGAAGAAACTTGCTATGGATCTGAGCTGGCTTGTAGAAACCCATTTTCTCAGCAATGTCTCGAGTCATCCTCCAATAGGGGTCCTGATCTATTGCGGCAGGTATCAATACCGGTGTTGGTTTTCCTTCTATTATTGATGGCAGAAAACAGGGAGCTGCCTGTGTTGGAGGAAAGCCTATCATGCCAATGTTCGTTGAGCCTGAAAAACCAAATACCGCTTTAGCAGTAGAAAAAGTAATTCGTTTCGCAATTTCAAGGGCAATCGGATAGAGATGCTTGATATGTGTTGTATCCACTATGATTTTTGTATTTTTAGGATCAAACCCAACTGCGATTATATCCAGTATATTCTCATAAGTAAAGCGCTTGATCTCATCTTTAGTACGGTCCTGGCTGTACAAGAATTTTTCGTCGTCTGTCAGCTGAAACAACAAGTTGGATCCAAATTTGTCTTGGAGATATTTTGTGAACATCCAAGGCATCAAGTGCCCCATGTGGACCATACCCGACGGCCCTCTTCCCGTATAAAGATAGATTTTTTCCCCACTTTCAACCTTACGTAAGACAAAGTCTAAATCACGATGGGAGAAAAAATAATGAAGCCGTAGCATAGGATGAACTTCGCCGACAATTCTTTCAAATTGTTCAAAAATCTCTGAGCCTATCTGTTGAGTACCGAACTCTTTTACTAGTCTATCATAATCTATCTGACCCTCAACTTCCCAGGGGGTTACTCTGGCGGAATCATTTTCAGAATTGCTGTTTTCGGAAATGCCATCATTTTCGCCCCCAGCACCCCTCTCAGTAATGCTAATCTCATTACTATTTTGGTTGTTTGTATTATTGGAAGGCTCCTTGTTCATTGTATAATCAGCGTTATATACTGTACAATGGTTAAAGGTTTAAAAAGTCTTATCCGTTGAGAACTTCTGCGTCAATGCAAGATAATAAGAGCCAGCTCCATCCAATTGAAAAGTCTCTATTAAAAACACTGGCTAACAATCAGACCACGACCGTCGAAATTCTTTCACAGACCACAGGTCTAAACATAGACCAAGTAAGGAGAGGGATAGAGTGGCTAAAATACAAAGATCTCATTTTAATGAAAGATAAATCAACTGTCAGAATATTCCTGGGAAAGAACGGACAAGAGGCAATACAAAATGGATTTCCAGAACGAAGACTGGTGGATGCAGTAAAGCGTGGATCCGACACAATGCGCAAATTGCGGAAGGCTGGAGTTTTTAGAGACGAAGAGCGGGGCGTCGCCTTTAGATATGCGGTGCATGTAAACAAATGGCTAGACCAGCAGCCGCCTTCTGCACCGGGGGAAGAGACAAGACTTGTAGTATTGCGTGGCGCTGAAGAAGAATCTCATGAAGAGATTCTCTTGAGGAAAATACATGCAACATCAGTTATATCTCAGGATCAATTATCTAAAATGAGCCAGGTAGAATCAAAAGCACTTGAGTCTCTAAAGAAACGTCACTTTGTAGTAGAACAGAAAGATAAGGATTCAGAAATTATTTTATCCGATAAAGGGAGGCAATTGCTTGCACATCAGCGATTAGGCGATGAAGACCCAGAAATCAAAACGGGGAAACAATTGGTAAACCAGCTTACATCACAAATAATTACTTCAGGAAGATGGAAGAATGCTAAGTTTAGCCCACTTGATGTAGAAGCTCCTGCCCCTACAATTTACGCTGGAAAAAGGCATCCACTTCAAAATCTGATTGACGAAGTAAAAGAAGTTTTTGTTGGAATGGGATTTCTAGAAATTGAAGGACCACTTATTCAACCTAGCTTTTGGAACTTTGATGTGCTTTTCACCCCACAAGACCACCCTGCTAGAGAAATGCAAGACACATTTTATGTTCCTCAGATAAAACAAACCTTGTTTGCAGACAATCAACAATATATTGACAACGTATCTCGCGTTCATAGAAATGGATGGCAATATGAATGGGATCTTGGAGAAGCAAAAAGAACTGTCTTGCGTACACACACAACTCCCGTAACAATAAAGTACCTAGCTGACAACAAATTGCAGGACGCTAGAGTTTTTACGGTTGGAAGGGTCTTCAGAAATGAAAAAACATCGTATAAACATTTGGTAGAATTCAATCAGATTGAAGGTATCGTTACTGGAAGTAATGTAACTCTTCGCGACTTGATGGGCCTGCAAGCGGAATTTTACTCCAAACTCGGAATAAATAAAGTAAAATTCTGGCCCACTTTCTTTCCATATACCGAACCATCGCTTCAATCGATGATTTACAATGAGATACTAGATAAGTGGGTTGAATTATTTGGTATGGGGATTTTCCGTCCAGAGGTAACCGAGCCGCTGGGCATAAAAAACCGTGTTCTCGCCTGGGGTGGAGGAATAGAGAGAATTGCAATGCTACGCTTTGGCCTCAACGATGTTCGAGACCTATACGCAAATAATCTGGGCTGGCTTAGGGGTGTTCCGAGATACCAGTTATAGCTTTTTCAACTAAAAGGCTCCAAGAATTCCTCCCACAGGTCAAGCTTGACAAAATATTAGAAGCTATTCCATTTATTGGCCTCGATATAGAGGGAATCGATTCGGAGAACGTCAGAATCGAATACAACCCAAACAGGCCTGATTTTTCATCACAGTATGGAATTGTGCGAGCACTTAAAGGATTACTTGAAATTGAAGTTGGTATACCAAATTTCCAATTATCAGCAAGCAACAGGTATGTTATAAAAGTAGATGAGAGTATAAAGCTGTTGCGTCCTTATATCGTATCTCTTGTTGCAACGAGAAAACAGCACTTAACTGACGAAGAAATCAGGGAATTGATTACTATGCAGGAGGACCTTCACAATGGAATAGGTAGGCACAGAAAGAAAGCTTCAATCGGCATGCACGACCTCAACAAAATTCAGTTTCCTCTATCATATACTTCTGTTGATAAGAGTTTTTCTTTTGTCCCTCTTGATAAAGAAGACAATTATACAATAGAGCAAATCCTGGATAAAATGGACACAGGAATAGAGTATGGATATATAGTAAAGGATAGAGAAAGGTATCCAATAGTTGTCGACTCAAACAATACTGTTCTTTCCTTTCCGCCAATTGTAAATAGCAATGCAACCAAGATAAGTACAGATGTCAAAAGCATTGTAGTAGAGATCACAGCAAACAATAAGCGTACGGCACAAGACACAATAGCCATCATCGCAACGAATCTCTTTGATGCCGGATTTAAAATCCAACCAGTAACTATTTACGATTCTGTAACTGGAAACAAAGAATTAACACCATTCATGGAACCCAAAAATGTGCAAGTCGATTCTAACTATATAAATCAAGTACTAGGATTGAACCTCGACACTCAAGAAATTTCCTTTTGCTTACAAAAAAGCAGACTCGGAATTGCACATGGTGGAGCAGAAAATGGTGGGATAATATGCACAGTTCCTAGATATAGAACAGATATTTTCCACCAAATAGATATTGTTGAAGAGGTGGCAATTGGATATGGCATTTTTAACTTACAACCCACATTGCCATTGTCAAAAGCCTCCGGCGAAAGAAGTGACCTTACGTGGTTGTTTAATGCAGTGAGAGAGGTCTTGACAGGTCTAGGAATGCTTGAGATTCTGAGTCTCAGCCTCGTCAGCAAAAAAGTAGAATATGAATTAACGGGGTTAAAGGACAATATTAAACAAACTATTAGTATAGATGAAACAAAAAGTACTGAATATGAGGTTCTTAGAGAGTCGTTGGTTCCATCTCTGCTACATACGCTATCGCATAACATACACGAAGTATATCCTCAGAAGCTCTTTGAGATTGGAAAGGTTTTCGGCTTATCAGACTGTATGAACGAACATTGGAATATCGGGGTTGTAATTGCTCATAATCTGGCAAGTTATACAGAAGCTAAATCAGTAATGCAGAAGCTGCTCAATGAATGCTTTGGTCCCAAGTATGCAGACACCATCTCGACCCCAACAACCCAAAATGAAATGTATATACATGGAAGATGTGCAAATATTTTATCTAATGAAAAAAATATAGGAGTAATAGGAGAAATTACTCCATTAGCTCTAGAACATTTCAAACTAAGAGTCCCTGTGGTTGCATTTGAATTGAATATATTGTCTGTTCTGGGAAAACATTAGGCCATACAATGAAACCAGAATTACACCGCGTTTTGTTAAGGCTGATAGTCTTCGTTATCATTACATATAAGATGGAACTTTATATTTATGAAACGCGTTATTTAATCTGCCAATACCCCTCGCAACGCGGTATTGGCACCCCGTTATAGAGAGTACACGAGGAGGAATACACATAGTGTATGGCTACCTGTGATTTCGTGTGGGTCAGAGGCGGGGCACAAATCATCTATGCCATAAATTGAAATAGAGAGAAAAACACTAACCATAGAAAAATATGGGGCTCTTTATATTTTATTTTAGCCAATAAAGTCTATGATAATTACGCTTCATCGCAATCCTAGCTCTGCTCCTGTGTCCGGCAAGGAGAATCGTTCTTTTCCCAGTGCACTGATTGACACTCAGAATGGAGAAAAAAGCAGTAATAGTAGCAGTCTGTTTACTAATGAGGGTTCTTATTCCTGCAAGTTCTCTGCATTACGGCTAAGCGGTATAGCTCTATTCTCTTCACTAGGATTGTTAATGATATTAGCTTTCCCTGTGTATGCTCAGGATTTAGCGGGTAGAGAAAATGAAGAGAAACAATTGGAACCACCCGGGAACGTTAGCACGCCATCTGATCAGGATGATATAGTTCTAAACACGACTTCAACAAGTATTCCAGTAATTGAAGAACTTTCTGATAAAGGAACCTACAAGGTGCAGCTAAGATGGGGTCAGCCTCCTTCTCTTCTTCCAGAGAATGGATTTGACATGGAAATTGTATTTCTCAACGCCTCTGCTCCACCAGCGTCACCTCAAACATTCCCAACAACAGAGACAAACGAGACAGGAGGTCCAACAACTATGGGAGCTACAGGGTATACAAATCCTTCGTTGATTGAAAGGATGGTTCCAATACAAAGTTACGACATAGCTGTCTATTCTGACGATGGCCGGGAACTCTGGAAAAAAGCAAATCAAGCAGTGCAAGGCGGACGAGCATACGAGCGAATTACACTAGAAGAACCATATACCGGTAACATCACAGTTAGCATTTTCAATATAAAGGGAACAGGAGGGATATCGGGGACGATAGCTTCTCCCTTATCGGAAGCATCTAGTAATGTCACTAGTCCTTCTACAGGCAACGGGAGTGGCGAAGATAATGGACAATCATCCGAATCCGTTAAATTCAGTGCAACGGTTGTAGGAGCTAGCCCCTGAAACAACGGTAAAACAACAGGATAGCCCCTTCAAGATGGTTACGTCAGCAAATAGTCCAACTATTTTGGATTTTGACAAAATGGAATTAACAAAAATTCTTTGCCCTGTTCTGCTGGATTCCGATATTACTTTTTATCTATAGATCACATAAGAATAATATGGAACTCTAAACCGGATTTTCTAAAATAGCTATTGATAATATATATAATAGCTATTGATAATATATATAATTGGCTGACATTATTTCATGGGATAAGGCAATCGGCAAGAAAGTAAAGTCGAGTGACGACCAGGATCTTGGCAAAATCCAGAGTATAACCAAAGATTACATTCAAACAAAGGAGGGATTGGTCTCCAAGAACTACTACTTTGTTCCGAAATACTATATCCAAGGCTATGATGGCGACCATTTATGGATTTCTCTTACTAAGGGCGAGGTCAAATCCCGGTTCGAAAAGGATAAGGAACCGCATCCTACAGAATTTGAGACTCCAGAATATAATCAGAGACGATCTGAGGTTACCAGACAATATCCTGACTTTGACAGTAATATACCAACCTACACCCGTTCATCATCTTCAAGCGGCGGCGAGTCCTCTACCTCTACCTCTGAAGCAGGAACACAAGATAGTGTAGGGATGCCCTGGGAGAAGATTCTCGACAAGAAAGTAAAGTCAAGTGACGACCAGGATCTGGGTAAGGTTCAAAGCGTCTCTAGCAACTATGTCGAAGTAACCGAAGGAGTGGTGAGTAAAAAACGTTATTTCATTCCAAAGTACTATATCGAGGGTTATGATGGAGAAAATCTCTATTCGTCTGTAACAAAAGATGAAATAAAAAATCGTTACCAGCGTGATGCCCCACCATCTGAGTCAGAGTTCCGTTCGCAAGAATATGAGGAGCGAAAGCGAAAAGTAGACACTGCTCATCCTCAGTTTATTCACGGCGTACCTTTCATGGCTCGCGAACCTGGAGTTACTCTTAGAGACGGCCAATCTGGCGAAGCTCTTGACATTCCATGGGAAGAAGTTGTTCATAAGCACGTTAGAACTACTGATGATGTGGACATAGGAGATGTTGAAAGAGTAGGAAACGAGTTTATAGTTGTCAGAGAAGGGGTTGCTAAAGTGCATCTCTATTATGTTCCAAAGCCTTTTATCTATAATTACGATGGAAGTTATTTGTACATCAGTACCCCAAGTGGTTTGGTAAGCGCCAAATTTGAAAGGGAGACAGAACCAACTCCAGAGGAGATTCGTGCATTAGCAAGAGAAGCTCCTGGGGCTAGCGGCCCTTCAGCGGCCGCCGGACCGGCTGGTAGTAGTGGTGGAAAGAGTCAACAAGGAAACACGTCCACATTTGAGGAGGGTGCACCAGGAACTGAAACAGGAAGGAAAGACGATCCCCTGACATCATATAGAGAAAAAGAGCCAATGACACCGGCGAAAATAAAAGAACACGAACCCACAGCAGTCAAAAGAGAAATGACTGAAAAAATTGTTGAACCAGGTCAAGAAGGCACAAACACAAGTGAGGCGGCTGAATTAGCAAGAAAAAAAGGAATGGCTAAAGGTATTGCAGGCGCAGACGACACTGGCAGTGAGTCCGAGCAAGGTTCTGCTGGTACAAATAAGTAAATGCTGGGCTCAAATATACTCCTGGGCTCAAATATACTCTTTTAACTTTTTGAAGGTTCTTTGCAAACAGCAAGATTTCAATAGTCCTGTTTAGATCCCCCTCCGTTTGGTGCATCAATATTCAAAATTCACTAGAACTGATCTCTTGTCTAGATAGCAATTAGAAGATTATATCTTTTTCAAGACGCTGTAGGACAGGAGATTTCAAATCCCAAAACAACAGAATCTAAATACAGCTGTAGGTGTATCATTATGATTAAATTATGACTAAATTTGATGGAATTAAAGGTCAGGAATTGTTGGATGTAGAAGAGGATCTTATGGAAATCACGCTGATTTTCAAGGATAACCGATTTCTATTTGTCAAGATCGAAAATGGGAATCTGATCACAGAGTCTGTTCCGGAATAGCTATAGAAGCTCAATTCTTTAGGGACATGCAGGATAATTCGTTAACGGAAGTAAATAAAAAGTTTGGAAATGAGATTTGTTAAATGGTCTAGGCGACCCTTTTGAGATTGCCGTGCGTAATATCAACATAAATTAACGTACACTTCGTTATCCTTTTCCATCACAAAATATATGATCAGGTCCCCGGATTCTCTCCATGCAGCCGTTTGCTCTAACCAACGCGAGTCCTTTTTCCATGATTTCATATTCACCAGTTTTCCCGTGAAAATGTCAAATTCGTATCCATGCATGTAACAGACAATGTTATCGCCTCTTATCTCTCCTTTAGATAGTGATGCGCCTCTGTGGGGACACGAATTGTTACATGCAAATAATACACCCTTATGCCTAACCACCATAACATCTGTTTTATCAATAGAAAATGCTCTCATTGAATTCTCTGGAATATCACTGCTTTTGCAAATTCTGAAAAGCATAGTCTGAAATGAATGGAAAATAACTGAAAGGTTTTATAAATTATGTCAGGTTACAATAATTCCCTGTTAATAATTTTAATTGTTATAGCTTATGACCTATAAGGGCCAATTTATATGTAGAAAATAAACAATAACTCATTACGTTAATACTAAGAGCCGATGAATTAAAATCCGCAGACCATATTGGAAAAAATGTCACAATAAGAGGCTGGGTATACAGGCTACGCAAACAGAAGGAAAATACATTTGTAATCATACGCGACGAGAGAGGGGGAATAATTCAAAGCGTGCTTCCTACCAACAACGTGCCGGCTAGCTTGACAATTGAATCATCAGTACAAGTCACGGGGGTCTTAAATAAAGACGAAAGAGCTCCAGAAGGAGGATACGAAATTAGGGGAAATAACATGAAGGTATTCAGTTTAGCAGATTCGAATTATCCGATAGGCGAATTTCAAAGTGTGGAACTGCTGTTGGACAATCGACATTTATCATTAAGAGCAAGAAAAATGGTAGCAATTGCAAAGATACGTGCTTCAATACTAAAATTTGCACGTAATTGGTTTACTACAAATGATTGGATGGAGATTACTGCTCCTATAATTGTGAAGGCGGCAGTTGAAGGAGGATCCACATTGTTCAAAGTAAAATATTTTAACAATGATTATGCATATCTGTCACAAAGTGCACAGCTCTATCTCGAAGCCATGATTTTTAGTTTGGGGCCTGTGTGGAGCTTAACACCATCCTTCAGAGCTGAGAGTTCAAGAACTGTTAGGCATCTCTCTGAATTCACACACCTAGAAGCCGAAGCCCCATGGGTAGAGATGGAAGATATATTGAAAGTCCAAGAGCAATTAGTTTCTGATATCATAAAGAACACACTCCTGGAAAGACGAGCAGAATTTGCCCTCCTAAAAAGGGACATTTCTGTTCTTAATAAAATATCACCGCCATTTAAGAGAATTTCGTATGAACAAGCCATCAATTCTTTGCGCTCGATCGATTTTACCATTTTAGATGAAGATGGGAGAAATCGGAAAATAGAGATTGGCGATGATCTTAATATTGATTCAGAGCGCGAATTAACAAAAAACGTTTCAGGACCGATGTTTATAGTTGGTTATCCTCTAACAGTAAAGCCTTTTTACGTCAAGGAAGATCCTCAGAATAGGGGATACAGTCTGGCGGCTGATATGCTTGCCCCTGATGGTTTCGGAGAGATTACAAGTGGGGGGATTAGAGAGGATGATACTCTAGTCCTTACTAAGAGGATGCAAAATGAAGGATTAGACGTCAATAGATATCAATGGTACTTGGACCTAAGAAGATACGGATCTGTCCCACATGGTGGATTTGGTCTTGGAATAGAACGCCTAATAAGATGGATAATCAGAATTGACGATATTAAAGATACCGTTCTATTTCCACGAACTATGTCAAGAGTTAGCCCCTAGTACGAATAGATGGATAGTGAATAATAATATGCTCTAAATAGAAACATAGGTTGGCCTTAAGCGACAAGTTATAGAGAAGCACATAACAGGGCATATCAATTGGAAAGCCAACTAAGACATATAGATGCCGGGAAAAGCTCCAGACTGGATATCCACACAAGCAAGGATAATCATCTCTTATATGAAAAGACACATCACTCATCTTAGCAGGTTTAAATTAAGGGCATTGAAAATAAATTAGATGTCTGAACAGCCCAGGGGTGGAGCTGAGTCACTGTTCTTTGAACTTGCCGGCGAATTGCGACTATCTATTCTAATCCGATTAAAACGTAATAACTATCGTCTTTCTAAACTTGCTTCAGAAATTGATGCCACTATGCAGGAGGCGCATAGAAATATCGCACGGCTAGTTGATTCGGGACTTGTCCGTAAATACAATGATGGTGAATTTGCATTAACACCCTACGGAAAAATAATCGTGTCTCTTATTCCTGGGTATGCTTTCCTGTCTACACAACAGGAGTATTTTCTAGAACATAGCC
>JALZES010000011.1 GCA_030861915.1 Thermoproteota archaeon | reverse complement strand
GGTGTTCTCAACGTTAGAAAAGATTGCTAAAACTGCCGGCCCAGGATCCCAAGAATCAAAACTCAGACTTTTAAGCAGCATACTTAACGATACTGAGCCTCGTGAGAGCCGATATATCATGAAATTTGTTATGGGCACGCTGCGTCTGGGAATTGCCGACTTTACAGTTATGGATGCGCTGGCTTTGGCCTTTACTGGATCGAAATCCAATAGAACACTGCTTGAAAGAGCATATAACGTGACTAGCGATCTTGGGACGATTGCTACGACCCTAGCAAAGCAAGGACTTGAGTCAATAAAGTCATTGCAGATCGTGTTATTCAAACCGGTCCGTCCGATGCTAGCCGAGCGCGTAACGACTACCGAGGACGCCCTAGAAAGGATGGACGGGCACGGATTAGCAGAATATAAGCTAGATGGAGAAAGAATTCAGGTTCATAAGGATTCCAAAAACGTAGAGCTCTTCACGAGAAGATTGGATAGAATCACTCACCATTTCCCTGATATAGTGCAGTCAGTCAAGTCCCTTTCCGTTAATGAAGCGATCTTGGAGGGTGAGGTGGTAGCCATTGATATTAACACTGGGGCCTATCTTCCCTTCCAACTCCTCATGCGTAGGCGCAGAAAACACGGGATAAATGAAGCAATGGAAAATTACCCAGTTGTGATAAACTTCTTTGATCTTCTATATGTAAATGGAAATGAGACAACATCAATGCCACTGTCCAAGAGACGTGCCTTGTTGGAGGATATAATTAATAACGACACAAGAATAAAGAAATCTTCCTTACAAACAGCAAAAAGCAGAAGTGATGAAGCCCGTACTATTAGCGAAAACGATGGCTCTGATATTTCTGTTAGACAGCAAAACAAAAATGGTGATGACTATCATAATAGAATGAAACTAGTCCCGCAAGCCACCGTGACTGAACCACTTCAAGTTGAGAAGTTCATGGCTGCCGCAATTGAAAACGGCTGCGAAGGATTAATGGTGAAACACCCCAACAGCGCATATCGAGCCGGAGCCAGGGAGTTTGCTTGGGTGAAACTTAAGAGAGAGTATAGATCAGAGCTTGCCGACACACTAGACCTGGTGGTTGTTGGAGCACTATATGGGCGAGGCAGAAGGGTTGGAAAATATGGCGCGCTGCTTTTAGCGGCATACGACACAAAGGCAGATCAATTCAGAAGCACAACTAAGGTAGGTACGGGTTTTACAGATGAGAGCTTAGGACAATTCTTCAAGGACTTAGAGAGGCATATAATACCCCATAAACATCCTCGCGTGGACACAGGAATGAAAATGGATGTTTGGTTTGAACCCGAGATGGTTATCGAAATCATAGCCTCTGAGATAACCTTGAGTCCGGCTCACACGGCAGGTATAAATTCTCTGAAGGAAGGTTTTGGTTTAGCATTAAGATTTCCTAAATTCACTGGAAAGATACGAGACGATAAAAAACCAGAAGATGCTACGGCTGTTGGCGAACTGATCACCATGTACAAACAGCAATCCCGATCATCCAAATAGGCCAAACTGGAAATGCGTGATAGAGCGGTGTAATGCCTGTCTTGTTTTCAAGTACTTCACTAAAAAGAATCTCAGTGGTGTAATAATGCTTTGGACAAAATGAGAGAAGAACAGTCTTCGATTTTAGGTTATCTCGATCTCGTAAAAAAGCAATAACACATTGACTTCCTATATTCTCATCTCTTGAGCAATCTTTATCTTTGCCTGACAATTCCTCAATTCAAGTTCTCTTGCGAACCAGGAAACAAATTTGTCCTCGAATTTTTTACCCCTTGATTCTTCAATCTGATCAGTATATCTCTGGTATAATTTTTCAACGAACTGTCCAGCAACAAATAACTTGGCAAAAAACCATCCAGCACTTGATACAGGAGGGTCCAAAGTATAGTACTCTTGATTCTGAGGATTATGAGTCTCACCATGTACGGATGCCCGATAGTCACATAGCATCTTCATTACAATTTTTGAATCGTCATCAAAGTTTGTTGTTTGAAAATCAAGGATAAAGGTCCCTATCCCAGTTACTGTCAAGCTGTTCTTATTCACCGTGGTTGCTGTTAATTTTGGGGCGATACATTTGTCGGAATTCTTAACACCACTTACTAATCTAGCTTTGCTTTACAATAAGAGATATGAATTGTCTGACGTAGCTCAATTTCAAACACGGTTTATTGATTGACCGACTTTGCCTGAACATCGAATGGATAGGTTATGGTAAAGGGTTCGCCTCTTGTTGTGTGAAAAACCAGCGCACTACCTGTAAACTCGAAAAAGCTCATCCCAATGGCAATGGTTCTATTGCCGGGCAGAACCACATTGTAAGGTTGGCTATACGAAGTACTAAAATTTTCTAAAAAGAGAATGCTACTCCAGCATCAGTAGCTGATTTGCCTAACAGATGCAATTGTAGTTTGAACCCACCCTTTTTTGCTTTTAATAATCCCTTTACAATGGTATTGCACAGGCAATATCACACCGAAGAGAACAATAAGACACAAAAAATAATATTAAAAACAAAAACAAAAGAATAATAAAACCAGAATGGAACGATGATGGTAAAGGCAATCTATCATCAGACAAATGAACCTTCCAGTCCTTACCCTACTAATCGTAGTTCCACTATTGCTATACTCCTCTATGGTCTGGTACTTTTTTCCCGCCTTTTATAGTTCACAATCTGATAGATCTCAAGGATTGCCTATCATAACCCAAGCTGGCTTCGACGTATCATCTGCTTCATCTGGTAACCCGCTTAGTTTCTCCATCACAGCTTTTAATCAAGGCCAGACAACAGATATACAAATTGTATCAGTTTCATTTCCCAATTTAAGCGGTGATATTAGTAAAGAAGGGATTGATCCAGCTAGAGGCTATGTCAAAGTAAAGGATTATAATTTTACCCAGAGCCCCCTATTTGTGGCATCGGGCGACACTGTGGGTAAGGAGTACTCAGGGGGAGCTGAGACTACTACGGCGAAGTATCCGTCCATTGAGTTTTTTAGTAGACCTTGGAAAGCCAAGGTTGGTTACAGTGTAACTCTTGAAATTTCTGCTAACTCCGATGGCAGATTCCTCGTACTGGTGAAGGCCATATCCTTGCCACATTTTGATAAGTCCTCCCACTACCCTCAAAAAGGTTTCAAGGATTACCAACAGGAATTTGTGGCAATATATCCAATCTATATCAAATGAAAAAGATAATGTCGAGCTAAAGGGTCAACAACTTTACTACAGAGAACTGGCGATATGGAAAAATGTACATGGAGCAAAGATGTGACCAAAGAGCAACAATTTCGAGTCTTACCTAAGCACAGTCAAAGTAATAAGCAGGGCTATCATTATGATATTACAAGTGTTGATATGAAAGATAGCCGGCTGGGAAAGCAAATAGTAAACTTGCAACAAAAGATAAGACAGAGCAATATAACCGGTTTTTTATCGGTCAGCACTGGCATTCTGCTAGTAGCAGCTGCAGGAGGATGGGATATCACCAATCATCTTTTGAATAAGCCTGAGTCATTCTTTTCTCCTCCACATGCTGCGCTGTACTCAGGGGTAGCTCTTGTGATCATAGGGACAATCCTCATCTATCAATGTCGAGCTAGATTTAGAGATCAAGAAAGTAATAGCAAGGATCATAGTAGACAGAGAATGAAAGCATTCGTAAATGCCAGTAGTCTGTCAAGCCTTCAATTGTCAGTAAAATTGATTTACCTAGGCACAACCATGCTGGTATCATCAGGGCCATTTGACTATATGTGGCATACAGCCTTTGGCCTAGATGGACTCCTTAGCCCGCCTCACGCCCTCCTTACAGTTGGAATGGCTTTTAGCAGCACGGGTGCATTTATTGGAATTTTATCAAGCAGCAGGAGCTTGGTCAACGATAATAAAAATAGTGTAGCAAGCTTTCAAATCAGCAAAATCAAGGGAACCATAATAAACGATTCCACCATTCCGGACAATTCGAGGAAAAGAAAAATTAGTGCCTCCAGCCCGAACCGCCCGGCCTATCACCCTGTATTTGTGATCATAGGCATTCTGCCGGTTTGGCTTACACTGTCTGGACTCATTCACATGGCAACATTACCCTTCTCTGATACACCATTTTTTAACTTCAACCTTAATCCTATTGTGGCTGTTGTAATTGCAACCATTTGCTTTCCCTTTTTGGTATCCTTCATTTTGTTTTCTTCTTTTAGGCTCTGTGTTCGCCAAGATGATAACTTGATTTCTGGTCCTAGATCAGTGAAAATTAATAAAGATATGCCGTTTGGAATTCTGACCATTATTGGGATAACTTTTATTGTTGTTAATGTACTGACTTCAATA
>JALZES010000008.1 GCA_030861915.1 Thermoproteota archaeon | reverse complement strand
TGATTCTGCCCCTTTTTGTTTCTCTTCTTTCTCTAACTATCCTTCTTATATTGTCAATTCTGTTTTGTAATGATACCACTAATTTACGACCTTCTCTTACTCTTCCGACTCTTTCTGCTATATCCATTATACTTACCAAGATGTCCTCAAGATCGTGAGGATCAAGGATGAGTAAATCTGGCTTATATCCCAAAACAGAACCTGCGCGATCTATTTCTTTGGTAAAAGGTGCACATACTTCGCAAACACCTTGAGCTATGATGAGATCAGGTTTTGCTTCCTTTAGCTTTTCGTCATTTATTACGTATATGTTTCCTCCTGTTTTCATTAATCCAACTATTTTATTATCAATTTCTCTGCTTGTCATATTAGTAGGGTCAAATGCAGAGTCTATGACTCTGGGCTTACTCTTTGCGTCATCAGGATACTTACACTCATGCGTCACTCCTGTAATTTGATCACCCGCGCCAATAGCATAAACGATTTCAGTGGAGCTTGGTAAAAATGACACTACTCTGCTGCTCCTTCGTTGTTCACTTGTTGCTTTTAGAGACACATATTATTTAAGACTAGAAGAATTTAAAGATATTCTAGGAAGCATGCCCACCCGCCTACCTCTATAGTATGTATTTATTTCGCAGACAATTACGTTATTATTATATTTTTATAATTTTACTTTTATGCCTATCATCCAAAACCTCCGTTTGACCTGATACGCATCATAATGCTCCCTTAATTGATTAATTTAGGTATTACGCAGCATGTTGCTCAGCGGCAATTTAGGTATAAGATAATTCTTATGGTCTAAGCACACCAATCAATTCTGCTCCGAGATCGTTTCCCTGTCTAAGATCAGACCATTTTTGAATTGGCAGGTCTAGATGAGCTAAGGTACATGGGGACATTGTTGTATCAGGTGAACCAATGAGCATTTCTATTGCATCTTCAACCGTGGGATTGTGTCCTACTAGCAATACTCGCTCATATCTATCAGAAAGTCGTTCTAAAACTTTAATGTAGTCTATTGGTTTAGCGTGATATAGTAGTTGGTCAAGAACAACCTCTCCTACAAAGCTGCAGCCTTTGGCCACAAGATCTGCTGTTGTTTTAGCTCTAAGTGCTGTCGAGCTCACGATAAAATCAGGGACTAATTCCTTGTTTCTGAGTAACTTTCCTATCCGTAATGCGTCCTGCCTTGCAAGTTCATCTAGTGGCCTGTCATGGTCAGACAAGTTTGGACTTTTGAGGCTGGACCTAGCATGACGCAGAATAAGCAGGGTTTTCAATTTTTTTTATCTAAATTAACAATTACTAGACCAAGTTTTTATTGTATCTTAGATTCTCCACGCTTTTCGCCGTTGTTTGATTGCTTTTCATTTCTAACAGCATCCAATACATATTTTAGATCTGGGTCATTTAGTAGTTTATTCACAAATCCTCTGACAATATGCGCAGTGGTTCTATCTGCAGCTGCTTTCCCTCTATGCTGGATATTTACTACATGTTCATAAACAAATGGGTTAATATAAAGAGAACAAACTTCGTAGATCCAATTAAATAGAGAACTAGGAGTATTGTCTGCCATCATCTGACTTCTTCTTTCTTCAAAAGTGTTTGCAATTATCCTCAGATTGTAAAGATATACCTTCTTACCGGTTTTTTGATCTATCCCGGTGAGTAATAGCACATTTCTCTTATCATAAACTAAACCAAAAGATACATTGTATGGCATCTTAACATGTCCATCCTTGGAGGCATATTCAAATAGTTCATTCATTAGTAACTGTAACAACGTATAGAAGTTTCGAGCTTGTTTCTCTTTTTCTGCTTGTGCTTCCTTTTTATATTTGCCAAACATACTCTTGATCTGAAACGATATAAATCAGATTGGTTATTAAGTTATTAAGTTATCATCCTTCAGAATATTTGCTTGAATAACATAAGTTACCTGTGCATCTAAAGATTCAACAACTGTTTGGGGTACTTTCCAAAGACTTTACGATATTAAGGATGCATACTACTCATGAAAAAGAAAAAGATGTGTAGTCAAAACGAGTCGTAGAATGTCTACAAATTTAAATGATGAAGTCACTTGCATATTTAGCTATGCGTACCTTGAGATCGTATTGCCGAGTTCAGACATATTTGTCTAGAAATGCCAAAGTCTTCATCCAAGCATCCGCTGTTTCTTGTGGAGCATAGTTCTCATTAGACGGATTTGCAAATGCATGTCCTACACCAGGATAAATATGGATTTGGTTTGTCACACCTACTTCATTAAGAGCCTTCTCGAATGCTCTTACTGAGTCTACGGATATCGCTTGATCCTTGTCTCCAAATATACCAAGTACTGGCCATCTTATTTTGGAAAGTTCTCCGGTATCATTTACCACTTGACCGTAGTATATTATGGTAGCAGCTAAGGGATGGTCTTCACTATTCAGTGCTAACTGAAGAGATTGACCTCCTCCAAAGCACCACCCTATAGAGGCTATCCTAGAAGCATTAACATTTTGAAGAGAGCTAAGATAAGCAACTGCAGATTTCATATTTTCAATTGCAACGCCAGGGTTGTTCCTTACTTCCGAAGATAACTCTCTAGCGCGATTAGGATCGGAAGTTACCTGTCCTTGAAATAAATCAACTGCTAATACAACATAGCCTTGTTTAGCTAGTATGTCTGCTGTACTCTTGATATTGTCATTTAGTCCCCTGTTTTCATGAATCATAACAATTGCAGGAAGTTTCTCTGTAGCCACCGATGCATTATTAGGTAAATTCGATAAAGGATAAACAAGATATCCTGATGCATTCTCGTAGTAAGTCACTGTTTGATTTTGTGTTGTCTGTCCTGTTGTGCTGATGCTGTTAGTAACACTAGAGATTGTCGTTACTGCCGGTGAGAGAAATGCTCTTTTATATTCCCCTTGTGCTCTTGCTGTTTCAACGACCGGCGTGTAAAATGTCAGTACGTTTAGGATCATTATAGACAGCACTAGCGCTGACACCATGTGAATTCTGTGTTCAATCATCATGACAAGCTAGCTTACTAACGGGTACTATTAAATTCTATGTCCACCGTGAGTTGTATAGATA
>JALZES010000116.1 GCA_030861915.1 Thermoproteota archaeon | reverse complement strand
GGGATGAATATGAAATTCGTTTGTACCATAGGAAATAATTTCCGAGCAAGAAACCTTCGGCGATCTTCACCGAATCTAGATAATCTTAGTCATAAGGCTTGCATTTTCCTTTCTTTATTGGACTATCGAAAGTATTCAGATCTATTGTCTTCCGCCGCCGAAAGTTACGAACTCAGCTATCAGTTTGATTATGAAACCCACTCCTCCTACTGCGCCGATACTAAGGAGTACAAGGCGCAAATGTGTAGTATAGTCTTCTTTGCTAGTCTTCTTTGCAAGTTTTAGTGTTTGAAGTATTTCAATTACTTTGCGTTGAACGATGGTAAGAACAGGCAGACTTATCAAATAGGCAGCTAAGCTCATCCCTGGTGTTATTTGAATCTACCGCCCCTCGATTTCAGTCGCGCAATATTCTCAAATCGGTTACCTACCGCTATCTCATAAGTGATGTCTGGACTGCGTATACTGGCTCTTTTTCAGTTCTTTGCATTTCTACGAACGTCTCGGTATTCTGAACACCTTCGATTTTTCCTATTCGTTCGATAACGACGTTATGCAATTCTTCTAATGTGCGTGCATTCAAGTTAACTATTATGTCAAATCTTCCAGTAACCTCTGATAAGGTTCTAACTTCCGGAATCTTTACCAGTTCAGAATGTATAGGTTCTTTTAATTTAGGATCTCGGTTTATACCAACCGTGGCTTTGACGCTAATTCCGAGCATTTCTTCATTGACGATGACAGTAAATTTTTCTATCAAATTGCGCTTAACGAGACGTTTTATTCTGCTATATAGAACGGATGCATTTATGTTCAGTTTCTTACTAAGCTGAGGAACTGAAATACTTGCATCTTTGCTAAGTTCGGATAATATCCTCATATCCAACTCGTCGAATCTTTGCAAATTTTATCCCATTTTATGGTTCCTCTTCATATTAATAAATGTAGTCAGAATAAATGTGTGCAAGATATGTTGTTAGAGGATATCAACACTACGATTTTGTCTTATTGTTAAGCCGTGAGGAACTAGCTTTCTAGGAAGGAAAAATCTTAACACCACATATATTTTATGGAGGGGAGAGAATATTTTTATAATTCTCGGTAAGATTGTCAATATGTTTGGAAAAGGCAGAATTCGACCCGGTGAATATATCTTTGTAGTTCAGAAGGATCGAAATTATGTCAGACTGATTATTGGAAGAATTCAAAATGTAAATGGAAGTAAAATTCAAATCAATGGTTTTTACATACGCCCAGTTGGATTGATAGATCGTATAGAATCGGGATATGGAAAAGGAAGACCATCAGAGGTTCTTAATAATCCCGATCCCAATAATTGCATATTCATGTTGATTGACAGAGTCGAAACTGGGATGTTTAACCAAGAAGTTGACCAGGCTATAGACAAGACCACATGGATAAACGAGAAACGATATTTTGTCTTGGATGGATGGGTCAGAGAAAACCTTCCCGACATGTTCGCAGATGTATTGCGAGCAACCTCCGATGACCAAAGATTGCAGGCGCGGGAAATCCTATTGGAGAAAATGAATTCCCTTTATGAAAAGGATCTAAAGGATCATCTTTATGCGGTAGCAAGAAGCACGAAAATCTTGTAAACTTGAAAGTTTTATATTATGGTTACATCTAGAACGAATTAATAATTATGGAATATGTATACGCCGCTTTACTCTTACACAAGCTAAAACAGGATGTAACAGAGGATAATGTTAAAAATGTAATAAAAGCTACTGGCGCGTCCCCGGACGAGGTAAGGGTAAAAGCCCTGGTGGCCGCTCTTAGCGACGTTAACATTGATGATGCACTGAAAGCAGCCCCCGTGGCACAAACTGCTCCTTCTGCTGCCGCATCTTCTTCAGCTCAAGCCTCAGAAGCTTCAGCTCTTCCAAAGGAAGAGGAAAAGAAAGAGGAAAAGAAAGAAGAAGAAGCCCTCGAAGGGCTTTCATCACTATTCGGATAAATAATCCAACATCTGGATTCCCTTAATTTGTTGGCTAGTCTAGTTACGTGACCGGACCACCGATAAACCGGATAGAGTAACGATTAATCAGACTGAAGATCCTGTTTACACAGCAGCGTATCCCTTTTGGGCCAAGGTCGTCGTCAGTAAATTGGCATGCAGCTGTGCTTCTGGTAGGATTGATTGTTCTAGGGTTTCACGTGATAAGTAATGAGATTTTCTAGATAACGCAATTGCATAGTTATGGGCCCTTGTAATTAAGGGATTAATTGTTTCTTTTGTGATATACGCAGATTCCGAAGCCAAGGCAATTGCTACTTGAAATGATCTTACCAACTCGCTTTTGTATTCAGCGAGATTGATGCTAAGATCGCTTTCTTTGAAAACTAATCCCTCAGAAATAGCAAAGGCCACAGATATTCCTGCCTCAATTGGTTTGATATTTAATTTGCTCATAAGTGAAGCAAGCTTCTGAGAAATTATCTGACCTGGTCTGGCTACTACTGTGTCTCTATTTACCCAAATGCTTCCCTGGTCTATCTTTGTCGCAACATTTGCTTCCTTGAATTCGGAAAGGACAGGACCGGGAGTAATACCCGTATTTCCTGCCGGAATTATTATTTCTTTACTAGCAATGTCTCCTCCCTTTGCCGACATGAATACTTTGTTTTGGGACAGTATTGAGTTGAGCCTAAAAGGATTGATATTGGTAAAGATCAAAGCATTTTGCCCATCAAGTTGCTTACTTAAACTATCTATGCCTTGAATATCTTTTACATTCCCAAAAGCTCGCCTTGCAACTTCATTTTTTATTATCCTTATCCTTATCTCATCTCTGAACTTTTTGCGGATCGTCATAAGTTGTGTGGCTCTAACTTTAGCCATTTTTGAGAGTGCTATGACAGTATATTCCTTTGGAAGCTTTTGCAACTGTTGGTACATTAGACGTTTCTTCTTTGGATAACTTGTACGTGATTTTGGTCCAGTCGATTCGGCTTCTGCTGTCGTTTGCAAGTTCCTCACCCTCTTCTCTCTTTCAGTGATCTCAATTTGACTGGCTTGCCCATTGTGAATTTTATCAAAGCATTACTGATGTTCTTTTCACCTTGAGGTAACCTTTTTTCGATTGAAGTCATAACTGCGTTAGCATTTGAGGCCAATTGAGCATCATCCAGTTTTTCATCGCCGATCTTGGTGGATATATTTAGCTGGTTTTTCGCCCTAGCACGGACGGAGCTTCGCATTCTGGTAGCTATGGATTCTATTGGCGCTCCATATGGCAAGGGAGTGGGCATCTTGCCCTTAGGCCCCAAAAACTGACCAAGAGAGCGGCCTACTGTGGCCATTAGAGCTGTATCGGAAAGAAAGAAGTCATACGCTCTTACAATTTTTCTTGCCTCTCTCTTGTTTGTACCTAATCTACCGAGTTGGTCCTGTTCAATAACCTTATCAATTTGAGCCCTTCTTGCCCTAGTACCTAGATCTCCTGACCCAACCACGCATATGGTTGCTTCATGACTTGGTTTATGCGGTAGTGTAACTACCTCGTTAACACTAAAACCCCTTTTAACATCAATATCCTTTAGCACAACAGTCAAATCAACTGACTGGCTGAATTTACGTTGACCTGCTCCTTCTCGAGCCTGTCTTACCAATTCCTTCAATTGGGCTTCTGAGACCATAGTAGTTGTAGTTTTTCCAAACAAAGCTACTTAAAATCGTTTAGCGGTGCATAGATACTTTTGTCCCTCTTAGACCTGCGTCGTGATCGTTAAATGGCGGGCCCGGTGGGCTTCGATCCCACGACTTCCGGCTTTCTCCAGAAAATTAGAAGGCAGGCGCTCTATCCAAACTGAGCTACGAGCCCTAATTCATCTCTGTTTAAAGTACATTTCGATGAATATAATGAAATGTCAGCTTTCCTTTATAAAATGTTATTCGTCTATAAGCGCCAATCTGATAGAAGACTCTAGCTACAGCAGCTGTATGACTCTTGGAGCGACGTAAATTACGATTCGAGAAAGTATAATAGAAAGAATTGTGTAAAATTTAAAGACTTAGGAGATTTAGGTGGTTGTCTGTCATAAACCTGCGCAGTATGCTAACGGGCTCGGAAATAAGACTAGGCGCTGGCAAGGCCACAATTAAATTCCTAGATAAGGAGGATTTGCGACCTCTATCAGGCATACAAAGTCGGGTCGATGAATAGATGGAACTGAAGACCTTAGTTCCAGATAAGCGAGGAAAGATGATCGAGAAGGAAGACGAAGTTAAATCTAGACCAGGATCAACGCTCGAGGAAGCCTTAGGAATTTTTGAAGAGAATTCACGTAAACTCAAAAAGACAAGAGAGCTTCTTCATACCGCTGGCAACATAGACGTAGGTACTTTGTCGCATGAAGTTCTGGATGAAACAAGATTGTACAAACTTCTACATTATCGTCCTTTGGTTAGCAGGACGGCAAGAACACCAATTCTTGTGGTATATGCATTAATGAACAAGTCTTATATCCTAGATTTGCAGCCGGATAAAAGCTGGCTTCGCAGCTTATTGAGTCAGGGCTTTAACGTATATCTCATTGACTGGAAGACTCCCACCAACATTGACAAATTTGCGTCTTTTGATGATTATGTGAATTATTACATCGATGATTGTGTAGACCTTGTCAGGAATGAAAATTCAGTTGAGAGACTAACACTGCATGGATACTGCCTTGGTTCGACAATGGCTGCTATGTATACCACACTTCACCAGGAAAAGGTCCGAAACCTAGCGACCATTGCCCCTATAATAGACACTGAAAACGACGAGACAGTACTTGCAAATTTTGCTCGATATCTCGACGTAAAAAGGATTGCTGAAACACTGGGGAACTTCCCTCGCGAGTATCTCTATGGATGCTTCTCAATGCTAAAACCGTTCAAGCAGGGAGTAAACAAATATCTAAATCTAGTAGAGAATATCGATAATGCGAAGTTTGTCCAGAATTTCCTTCGTATGGAAAAATGGCTGTATGATACACCATCAATAGCAGGAGCAACCTTCAAGCAATGGATCGAAGATATTTATCAAAAAAACTTGCTAGTTAAAAACGAGATGCGAGTGGGCGAAAACTTAATAGACCTTTCTAGAATCAATGTTCCTCTTCTAAATATAGTTGCAGAGGAGGATCATCTCGTATCTCCACAATGTAGCGTGGCGTTAAACGATTCAGTATCAAGCGTGGACAAGAGATTAATGCATTTCCATACCGGCCATGTAGGCCTCATAGCAAGCAGCTATTCTCAGAATAACGTACTTCCGAAGGTCGGACAATGGCTCAGGATCAGATCACAGTAACTCGGTCTAAAAATGGGTGTTACTTGTATGATTTGTAGAAAGTTTTGATTTTCTACCGATGATGTAATCTTGTGACTATTTACTATCTGTTTTGATCGCTTTTCCTTCTTCTCTCTATTGGAACGACAATGACTTGGACCAAGTCGCCATCTTCTATATTTAGAGCCTGTCTCTCGGCTTCGGGGATAGAAATTCGGCCTCCACTCTGAACCGTTGTTTTAAACATTGCGTTATAAAAAGTCAGACCCTGGAGCATAGAGAAGAAGTTTTGCATCGCGTCTTGTTGTATTGAAGAAAATTGCTTTACAAAGTCCCTTTGAGCGTCGCGTCCCTTCTCTAGCACATTTTTGAATGGTGACTCAGAGTCATCCGTTGTTCCCGTATTATTATCCATTTGTAAAATGTATAGTACGGTTTATTTATATTAATATAAGGGTTAAATAGCATATTTTTTTCAAACGAAACATGTCAGCTCACTTTCATAGCCCCTTTTCTGACAGGCTTTGGCTAAGAGAATAACTTTGATAATTCCGATGTTATAGTACGTTGTATTTTAGGATCTTGCGCTCCCGGAGTCCTTTGTGGCTATGACATTTGGTACGATAGTCGTGAGACGTTGGGGAAACCAGATAAAGAGACATGTAAGGAATCCAAAAGTAGTAGATGAGCTCCATCTTGCCATACTTATGTTCGTTCTAGTATTGTATCTCTCGGTTAAGTATCTTCTCCAAAGCAGATTGCCTGCCAGACTAATCGATTCCATATCGATTATGAGAACCTATTCTAAACTTATTCTCATTTTACAGATTACTAGCGTCAACATAAAAAATGTGTAAGGTATGTTTTGCTATTCTAACTTTATCTTCTTTGTCTTGATCCTGCTGTCGTCGTTGTTTCTACAGCAGAGATACCTGTTGTAGCTATATCATTGGATGCTTCATTGAAAATTTTGGCTGCATTTATACCAAGTCTGGATAGCTCCCTT
>JALZES010000077.1 GCA_030861915.1 Thermoproteota archaeon | reverse complement strand
GTTTGATGTTAGGCTTAAATATAACTGGGTATGACCCCGTCGTAAACTTGCCTTCCTGTAGCACGCTCAGTAATGCAACCTGTTTTCTAGGATCAAGAACAGGGAGCTCGTCGATGCATAAAACGCCATACCTTGCCTGTAATAATTGGCCAGGAGAATACGAATCGATGCTGTAAAGTTCAACCCCTTTTTTGGCGATCTTTATCGCATCAATTTGTCCCATAAGGTCCTTTACAGATATGTCTGGCGTGGCAAGTATGTAACGATATCTTTCTTTCCCTTCCTTCCAGTGGATCCGCGTTTCCAGTTTGTTATCTCTGATTGTTTGTTCGCATTCAGGAGAAACGACGAATTCAGGATAAGCGCGTTCGGGATATCTATCACTTAATAGACTGATCATTTCCTGCCGAGGTAATGACGTCGGTATATCGTTTGTTAGAGACCCGCGAATAACGGGTATCGGTGAAAGGAGATGATTAGCAATAGATTCGGCGAGCTTGGTCTTAGCTTGCCCAATGTGTCCGACGAAGAGAATTTCGTGTCCTGAGAGAATAGCTCTGTTGACAGAGGGAATGACCCTCTCATTATAACCGATGATTCCCTTGTACGCTTCCATCCCCGATTTCATCTTAATTATAAGATTTCCTCGTAATTGTTCCTCCACTGAAGCATGCTTATAATTAATCTCAAACAACTGCTCCAGCGTTTTGATCTCTTTGTAATTCTCAGGAACGCCCGGCATCACCTCTTGATACCTAGGTGACGAATCGTAAGAGCGATTGACTAACTGCTCAAAAGCTTGGGTTGCCATATGATATGATATAAGAATTTGCAGGATACCGAGAATTTAAGGATTGCACTATTAAGGAGTCTAGAATTTGGTCTGGGTGCTATTCGAAAATCAGAGTCTTGGACTGACACTTCCACATGGCGTCAACCTTCTCTGAGATGGATCAAATTAAAAAGATTGCCAAGTATGGTTTTTATGGCGGAAGCTGGATGCCATAAATATAATTGTCAGTATCCGAGTATAAGCACATCATTAGGATCGCAGGGAAGGACATAGAAGGTGGCAAGAAAATTGTTGTTGCCCTTAGTGAGATAAGGGGAATAGGCTATAATCTTGCACAGGTTATACTTCAATCCATGAACGTTAATCCGGGCTTACGGATAGGGTTCTTGACCGACAAAGAGATAGCAGAAATCGAGACTGTAATTAAAAACCCCTCGCGTCTGGGGGTCCCATCTTGGTACCTTAATAGGCAAAAGGACATGGACAGCGGAGGAAACAATCACCTTATAACATCAGACTTGGACTTCGCTGTTACTAGTGATATTGAGAGAGAAAAGTCTGTCATGAGTTGGAGAGGATACCGCCACATGTTTGGACTTCGGGTCAGAGGACAGTGCACGAGGACGACTGGGAGACGAGGTGGTGCAGTCGGCGTTAAGAAAACGGGGAAAACTCTTCCAACAGCTCCAGCTGCTCAACCCACTGCACAGACGGTATCAGAGGCATCAGCGGCATCCAAGCCGGCTGAAAATGCGCCAGCCCCTTCCGGCACATGAAGGGTGAATAGGTTTGGGAGATCCACATAAACCAAAAAAGACTTTTCATCGACCTCGTAGGATCTGGACCACTGATCAACTCAACTCCGAGCTATACACGTTGGGAGCATATGGATTAAGAAACAAACGAGAACTCTGGAAGGCTGAATCAGAAATTGCACGAATAAGAAACCAGGCACGGGCATTACTGGCTGTCCCGACAGACCTTCGACGCGATAAGGAGGTCATGTTGCTGAGTTTTCTTAACAGGATGGGTCTGGTCAAAGAATCTGCAACTCTCGATGACGTACTAAATCTAAAGATTGAAGACATACTTGAAAGAAGACTTCAGACGATAGTTATGAGAAAGATTGGGTCAAAGTCGGCCATCCACGCGCGGCAGGTGGTTTCTCACTGTCATGTAAGTATCGGAGATCGCACAGTTAATTTGCCTGGGTATATGGTAAGAACGGACGAGGAGCAAAATATTTCCATTCGGCAAGACCTTTTAGCATCTCAGCCTCCTTCCGAGTCTGGTTAAATCATATTGGCAGTAAAAGAATGATTCCAAGACTACAGCAACAGCTTAACCTTTACAGCAACAAAATACTATGCAGTGTAAGATTCCTAAGGTAAGAGAGCACTGCACGTTATAAGGGGTTCTCTCGAATCCTCCTCTCTCTACTGCGAGGTTTGGTCTAAACCCACATGATAACACGATGGAGCCCACGTAATGGGTCGTTTTGCTCGCCTCGGACCTTTTAGATTAGCAGAATTCCGATTAGGACCTATTCTGACTTGCGTGTCGAGTCTTTCCACTTCTGTGCTCCAGTGCTCACATGTGATTTAATCTAACCAAGATAGGGTTGGTTGACTCTTCGATAAGTCTTTTAAGACGGAATGGGGATATAGCGACTGTGTGCTCAATCATAGGGTACAAAGGGAGTTCCATTGCAGCTCCGTTGATCGTTGAAAGCTTACGCAGGATGGAATACAGAGGTTATGATAGCGTAGGAATCGCAACGATGGACAATGGCAATATTTTCGTTAATAAAGGGGTTGGAAAGGTTGCGGAAGTTAGCAAGGCGCTTAGTTTCCAGAATATGCCTGGACAAATAGGAATAGGTCATACCCGATGGGCCACTCACGGTGGGATTACTTGCGCAAACGCCCACCCTCATGAAGGTTGCACCCCAGAAGTTGCTGTCGTTCATAATGGTATAATCGAAAACTACAAAGAGTTAAAAAGAGAACTTATAGCTTCTGGACATTCATTTAAGAGCGAAACGGACAGCGAAGTGATTGCCCACCTACTTGAGGAGTCTCTTTCCAAGGTTCACGATAAGATAAGTGCTATTGTAAAAGTCTGCAGCAAACTAAAGGGAGCATATGCCTTTGCCGCCATTTTTGGCGACGGGACAATCTGTGGAAGCAGATATGACGAACCGCTTGTCATTGGCTTGTCAAATGACGGATATTTCATCTCAAGCGATGTGCTTGGGTTTCTCCAATATACCGATAAAGCCATTTTTTTAGACAATAAAGATATAGCAGTTGTTGCAGGCGAGAACCTCCATTTATATGACTCGCATGGCAACACGGTAAGTCGTGGGGTAACACAGGTTGCCTGGGAGCTAGGAGCAGCAGACAAGGGAACCTATGCTCACCACACTTTGAAAGAAATTCACGAGCAGACGAAGACGGTGTTGCAGGG
This sequence comes from Thermoproteota archaeon, assembly GCA_030861915.1. Taxonomy (GTDB): domain Archaea; phylum Thermoproteota; class Nitrososphaeria; order Nitrososphaerales; family Nitrososphaeraceae; genus TH5893. The sequence continues at coordinate 6,124 of JALZES010000077.1, read as the reverse complement.
AATGAACCAAAATGAGAAAGACCTCACAAGCTTCTGCGATGTCTTGCTCAATGCTAAAAGTGTCTATATTACAGGAAGTGGGACAAGTTACCATTCGGCACTCCTTGCGAAACACATTTTTGCCAAGCTGGCAAAGATTCGGACTGAGCCTATCATATCGAGCGAGTTCCAGTATGTTCTTGACTTTATTGATAAAGAAAGCGTAATACTTGCGATATCCCAGAGCGGGGAGACTGCCGACGTACTAAACTCTGTTAAACATGCAAAGGGAGCCGGTGCAAAGATACTGTCCATTGTCAATATAAATACCTCTTCTCTAGCCCGGCTAAGTGATTCTTATCTTACAGTTAATTGCGGTCCAGAGGTTGGGGTCGCTGCTACCAAGAGTTTTACTGGGCAACTGTCTGTCATTTATGCGGTCACTGATAAACTGTGCGGCGGCTCCCTTGGAATTGCTAGCAAAAGAGAAGCCATAGTATCAGCAATAGAAAAGGCACTCTCGGTTGAGGAGCTAACCATTAAGCTTGCCATTCTGCTAAAAGATCTACGTGATATATACATCCTGGGCAAGTCACTTCATTATCCTATCGCCTTGGAGGGTGCATTGAAAATTAAAGAACTAACATACATCCACGCAGAAGGAATTGCAGCTGGAGAGCTAAAGCACGGCCCCCTTGCCCTTATTGATGATAACAGTATCGTAATAGTAATTAACCCAGGCGATAATACCTATAACGATGTCCTGTCTAACGCTCACGAAATAAAGTCCAGAGGTGCCAAGATAATCGGTATATCTAACGAACCGGATGACGTGTATGATCATTTCATAAATTTACCCGTTTTTGATACCATATTGTATCCACTTATCGAAATAATTCCACTTCAATTATTGGCCTATCACTTAGCCCTGAAGAAAAACGCCGATCCCGACTACCCGCGGAATCTCGCAAAGTCGGTGACAGTAAAGTGACATTTATCTTTATCCGCAATATTCAAACTGGGTTCGTTCCCGAGGGAGACTGGCAACCAATTATCGTCTCTTATCTTACGAAGTCATGTATTCAATGAACTCCTGCCTGTTACGAGACAGAAGTGCGCGGTTACTTTTCTTCACTTTAGCTATAGTAGACCACGTGGAGGTCCCATAATTGTGGCCCGGGTAAACTATCAGTGTCTCATCTAGAAGGCTGACTTTGTTGTACAAACTGTCATACATCTCATTTACGTCTCCCCCTGCAAGGTCCACTCTGCCGCAATCTTCTACGAAGAGGGTGTCACCTGTCAGAACGAATTTACCATTTATCAAAAGGCAAATACTTTCTTTTGAATGACCAGGAGTATGTAACACTTTTATCTTGATCTGTCCCAACTTAAGAGTCTCGCCATCGGATACTGAGATATGTTTGCCTTTTAGGGTCGATCGCTCGTGTTGTACTATTGGAGCGCCGGTACGAGAGGCGACTTGCTCGTTCCCTATGACATGATCAAAATGGTTATGGGTGTTAATAATCATCTCTACGTGCCACTTGTTTTTATCCAAAGTTTCATATATCTTATCGAGATCCCATGATGGGTCCACGATCGCTGCGACCTTATTTTCGTCATCAGCGATGATGTACGTGAAATTGGCCATCTGACCAACTTCCAGCTGCACCACCTTTGCTGTCATTTAGCTAAAACTCCTTCTTCAGCTTCTGGGGGTATACCAATTGGCTCCACGTGTACGTGGCCAGTGTATTGTTTGGCAATATTTAGTCCCCTCTTCACCCTGTGAAACGTAACAGTTGCATTCGCCTTTATGCATTTGTTTGACGGGTTACCTGTATTCGGATCAATCCCTGAGGGAATGTCAATAGCCAACACAAACGCGTCAGATTCATTAACCCTATCGAATGCTGAAGAGTACGGTTCCTTGATGCCGCCCTTGACTCCAGTACCAATCAGACCATCAAGAATAACGTCTGCACTTTGTATTTCTTCCTCAACAGCACGACTTAAACCATCTGTCCGACGATTTGCCATTACAATTTTCTTTATTGACTTCATCCTTCCTATAATCCTCCAGTTTATTTTTGCTTCTTGGGTACGGATTTTTCCTGGGGGTACTAAAAGAAGTGCCGTTACATTGTTGATATGGCATGCAGCCAAATGTCGACATGCCACGAATGCATCACCACCATTGTTACCGCTACCACAGACAGCTACGATTTTCTTGGTCTTTAAGGAGTCACCAAATCGCTGGTGTAACAAGTCCGCTGTTCCATGACCCGCATTCTCCATCATCAGTAATCTCTTCATTCCAAGCAGCGCATGCCCGTTCTCTTCGATCTTATACATTTGTTCCGACGTAATTCCTTGGTCCTTCATGTTTTCGTAACCAGATCTTGCTAAATAATTCATAAGGGATGTCCTATATCTATTATGTTCCTTTGCAGGTTTTAACTTTCTATTCAATAAATTCTTAGGGGTGTAGTTTTGATAATGATTCTGCATGTCAATAAATAGTTTACAACAATCGCTACGCATAATCAACGCAGAGTTAAAGGAAGCAGAGGAAAGACGAGAAAAGCTTCTCAAGGGAACTCGGGATGTTGTTTCGCTGTGCAGCAAATCTATTGTGGACCTACACCATGGAAAACAAGACGAAGCAAAGGAAAAATTGCGTAAAGCCAGTGTGATGCTAGCCGAATTTCGTGGCTATACTAAAGACGATTTGCAAAAATACTTGTTAGTTCCCGAACAGGAATTTGTGGAAGCGTCTGTATTAATATCAGTAGTTGAAGATTCGGAGATCCCCAGCTCACTTGACCTAAAAGTGTCAGGACCCGCATATACAATGGGCCTGCTTGATTGCATTGGGGAGTGTAAGCGCAGGGTGTACGACAAGGTCAGAAAGGACAGTTTAGTCGAAGCTCAGAATCTTTTCAATTTTATGGAAGAGATTTATGGCTTAGTTTACCCTTTCGCTATCTATGACAACCTGGTCGGTGGTCTTAAGAGAAAGTTAGACGTCGCCAAATTCTTAATCGAGGACGTACGATCGCTAATAACCGAAGAATCGAGACGACAGAACTTGATGGGGGCAATTGAACATTTGGAGAATCGGTTTAGAATGACTGAATAGTAAAGGGCTCGGACCTTCAAATTGCTGCCGCCCGGAATACAGCGTCATATTCATTTCATCTAAATTTGGAATACGCTTCATCAAGGTGATGTATCAAGATCTTGTGCCACTCTTCAAAGCCTTCGGGTCCAGATGGATAAGCGTGGTAATGCTCAACCAATCTCTTATTCATGTTAGCAGTAAATTTCAAGTTATCGGCCAGCTTTCTGTTAAATGAACCTCTAATAATCATCGACACCATGTCAAGAGAACTGAATTCTGGATGCTGCCCATCTGTTATATTGTCAATATCCATCTTCGAAAGAAAATGCTTCATTCCATAGTCAATATCTTCATTGGAGAGCGTCTGTAGCATCCTTCGAAACACTTCAAGGCCAGCTGTCTTGTGGCCGTAGTCATTGACGTAGTCTGTGTTGTACCTCCACAATCCTTCCTGTGTCGTGTCGCCCTTTTCTATAGCTTCTACGGCATCCTTCCCGGCTATTGTTGCCGCAATAATAGCAGGTCCTATTCCCCCAGCATCTAGTGGCTTTGGCATCCATGCTGAATCTCCTACCAACATAAATCCATTAGCCACGAGACAATCATTCTGTCTTCTCACCGATACTTGCCATGTACCCCAGCCATTTCCCTCGTCCACTTCTTCTCGTGCTATTGCGGGGTTTGATATGACCGGATTACTCCTTACATAACTGTCGATAAGTGCTTTGACGTCATGATGGATTCCGCTCCTAGTATTATGAAGGTCCAATGCTTTCTGCTGTACACCGAGTCCGATGTTGACCTTATTTTCTCCCTTTGGAAAAACCCATGCATAGCCTCCAGGAGCGATTTTTTGGTCCAAGTGTATAATGCAATAGGTCGGATCGAAGTAAGTCTTATCTTCAGAAAGCCTGTCAAAACGGTAGATATACCTGCCAGTTGCTTCTAGATCGACCCTATCGATTTTCCTCTGGATAAATGAATTTAGGGAGAGATTTGTCCTAAGGACAGAAGTTACTCCGGTGGCGTCTATCACAAGTTTGGACGTCTTCTTAAAAACTTCATTTGACAGTAAATCCTGCCCGGCCACGCCTACCACCATATCGTTGTCAACTAGCAATGAACGTAGAGCAACGCTTCCTCGTACCTCGATACCAAGTTTCAGCGCATCTTGAAGTTGTTTCTGTGGAAGTAGCTTGCGGTTTAGTAAATAGCCCTCTCCGTCAAAAGAGACAGCAGCTTCGTGATCCGGTGAATACGCCATTACCCCCTTTACAGGATGCTCGATCTCGGGATAGCCCCACTTTAGACCTATTCTTTCCGACATGTAGTCTACTGACTTCTTGCCAACAGCGTCACCGCATATCCAGCCGGTTATTGTTTTCCTACCCAGAATAGGGAGAGGATTCCTGTCTACCACAAGAATCCTCATCGCTTGATTCGAATAGTATGCTGCTGAAGAGGCCACAATTAGACCTGCCAAACCCCCACCAGCCACAATAAGATCGTAGTCGAGCTTGTTCAAATACACATTAGGAAAAACTATCGGGACTATATGATTTTTTTGTATAGCTGCTTAGAGGCAATAATGTCTCCCTGATTTAATAATAGACTACTATAGAAATAAACATGATCACCGTCGCGGTTTCTTCTTCAGCCGCAAGCTCGATTACACTTAGGAATTTATATCTGGCTGTCTGCGTAGTTTTATGTAAGGTAAAGCCTGAACGGTGTTATCACAGTGCTTGCGTATGGTATATGCTTTGCTATTTTCCATAAATATTAATCATTTTTATTATTGATCTTAAGCATTTGGATATGAAACCTTACAACACGGCTGATATAGATAATAGTCATAAGAAGAATTTAACGCTTGAAAATTACACAATTAATATAGCCATACGATCATTTCAACGCGTGTCGCCGGGGTCGCCTAGCCTGGGAGGGCGCAAGCCTGGAAATATTTTCTGGATAGCTTGTGACCTGCAAGGGTCCCGAGGGTTCAAATCCCTCTCCCGGCGCCTTATCTTCCCCTGAACTTGCTACACAAGAAGGCCGACGCATAAACACATTCTGGATGGATCGTGGCTAAATTTATTTGTCCCTGGCTCTCCGACGGCACTTCTTCTCCTAAGAAGAATCAACGTTATGCTAATCCTAATCCTATTCATTGCCTTGGCTGATGATAAACCCCTCAAAAGGGAAGGACACAAGCGATTGCTGCAGTCACTGAAGTTACCATTGCAGTAACTAAAACACGCACGAAGCAAACGAAGTGTCGCCACGACCCGATACAACTCTGTCATCAGTTTTACGAAGTTAAAATTGCGGCATACGAAGAGAAAAATAGTTCCTCGAACCGGACAGGCCTAAGGCTCTCGCGTCCTGGAGTCGACTGAGGAACGCCAGACTTTGGGGTACGTGTTAGGCTTCATAATTATCCTTTTCATGACAAAGGCGAAACCATTGGTTTTAGTCTCGATTTCTTTTGACATCATAACCGCTTCTGAGAGGCCTACTATCTCCCCTTTGAGAGTGTAAATCCCTACCAGTTCTCCCAGCCTCAAATCACGAGGTATAGCAATTATTCCAGGAATCGCTAATTGTGCGCCGTGGCAGAGGGCGTCAACGGCAGTATCTCTTACAATTACACCACGCAGACTTTGTAGGGAGTGCTCTATGGGCTTGATAAGTTCCCTTAACTTTGTTTCGTCCTTGTTTTCCTTGTATGATTCAAAGGCATCAAGTATATCATGAAGCCTTGCAAAGCGTTCGGTCCCTTCTGAGAATCCGCTCACCATTGTTCTTCTAAGTTCTATCATAGTTGCTCCGGAGCTCAGAACTTCGCCTAGATCGTAGATTATTTTTCGGACATAGGTACCCGCCTGACATAATATTCTCATAAGTAGAAGCCGCTCATGTTGCTCCAAGAGATCGAGGGAGTACACTGTGCGGATTCTAGTAGCTCGACGGACAGCCGACCTCTGAGGCGGCCTCTGGTAAATGTCTCCTATAAAC
>JALZES010000110.1 GCA_030861915.1 Thermoproteota archaeon | reverse complement strand
CTCACAAACTTGTCAGCTTCAACTAGTTTTCTCGATATGGCCAAGATGAGACCAAAGGTCAGATCTGCTGTCGCCTCCGCAAGTATGTCACCCGTAGTGGTAACAACAATTCCTCTCTTTGTTGCTTCGACTACGTCAATATGATCATATCCTGTGCTATAGGAGCTTATGACCTTGAGGTCTCGTCCTGCCCCTTGCAACAGTTCCTTGTCTATTCTGTCAGAAAGCGTACATAGTATTCCATTCTTATTTCGTATATTTCGTTTTAGCTCTTGTTTTGTTGGAGGGCGCCTATCTGGATGAACAAAAACCCGATACTTGGATGCGAGCAAAGAGACCGCCGGCTCTGGTATTCTTCTTGTTAGATAGATATCTTCTCTTTTCTTCAAGATATCAACGCAATAATGCTCCGATAGTAAGTTATATCTTTTCCATTACCTAATAGATCCCATTTCTTGCTCGAATTTTCCTGATATGTGATGTCTTTAGCTTTTGCGCTCTTACCAATCACATGGAGCGAATACTATAAAATGAGTATCATAGCATATTCTTGGCGTCGTCCTCGAGCGAGTGAAGTTACATAGATGGATTTACTTGACAAAAAGATATTAGCTTGCATGTACCTGAGTTCTCTTGCACCGGAGAAATCGGCGTATGAGAGACTCTGGTCAGGGGTTTATGTCCCTCGAGAAGTATACAATCGCAAAATCCAGGAGCTCTCCGAAAAAGGTTTTGTTGATAAAAACCACATACCACAAATTTCCTTTATTGGGAGAGATGCCATAAAAGTAGTTTTGGTAGGAGGAGTTTTTGATTTGATTCACCCTGGGCATATTCACACACTTAAGGCTGCCAAGGCTGAGGGTGACGTTTTGGTAGTAGTTATTGCTAGAACATCCACAGCGATAAAGATACGAGCTAGGAAAAAAATCTTTCATGACGAGGTACTCAGACAAGAGCTTGTATCTTCCTTGCGTTTTGTCGACCTTGCGATTATAGGTAGGGAGGGGACACTCTATGATACCGTTGAATATGTAAAACCCGATACAATTGCACTAGGTTATGATCAGGCTCACACCGAAAGAGACGTTGCAGAAAACTGCGCAAGACGGAAATTAAACGTCAGGGTAATTAGGTTAAATACACCCGTGCCAACAACCAAAAGCTCAACTATTAAGGACGATCTGGGCGATTCATTCTATAAGACCTAGTTCTGTACAGTCTCCCCTGGAGTTCGAGTTGTTATCAATATGCGATCGCCGTTTTTAACCCCTGCGCTTTCTTTGATGGAAACAGGGGCGATAATTTCTATCGTGCTGTCATCGTAATGAGTGCGCTCCAGGATAAGCAAGGCAGCATTTTTTACAAGTCCGTCATTGATTTCTGCTGGATAACATCTGACCCATCCATAGGTTCGAATCTTGTCAGAAAATCCTTCGATAAAAATTGATGGATATGCACTCAAGGATCGTCTTGAACACATAGAACCGGGATCAGAAAGTTCGATATTCAAGGTGCCAGGGAAGGGATCATAGCCGAGCTTCTGTCTAAACTGTTTGCGGTACCCCTCCAGTGACATATAGTAAGCTCCTTCTCCCATTCCTGAAACTACGTGGCCCTCCAACATTATGACCCTACGAGTTTCGGATTCAATTGCAGACTTTATTCTTTCATAAAGACTATTGACCTGGGAGTGACCCTTATCTGTAACCTTGATCCCAATAGTATGACCTTTTCTAATTCTGGTTATATAGCCTCTTTTCTCGAGATCTAGAAGGTGTTTAGATGCGGACTGCTGAGATCTATTAATATCCTTGCTTAACTGTGTAGTAGTGATCTCAACATAGTTATGGTAGGCACCCAACAATAGAAGATGTGCCATCGTCAATACTTGCTGAAGTTTAATCTCCATTATGGCATCTAATTAATTACACCCATGTCGTGAAACGTACGTACCTTAATATCTGAGGTCCTCTTTAAATCTCCCGTTCTGTGCCCGACAATATATTCAATCCCGACCTTGTTGGCCGCTTCTACGAGTCTCTGGGTGATTATGCCATCTAGCACTAGCATCCGAGCTCCCTCTGTTGCATTAAGCTTTTTTATAAGATCTGAGACAGGGAGCTTGAGAATGGTTCTCATTGAAGTGTCGAGAATTACAGCCTCTAAAGTTTCATTAATCTGTGGGTACAACTCTTTTATTATAGATAAAACTTCAGGAACGTCATGGTAATGCTGGGAAGCCCTTGTGTTGGAGGGCGCCTGTTGACTTATTTCCTGCTGCATGTCCGCGTTTTCCCTTTTCTCTCGCCTGTGCTGTAACTTAGGTTCGGAAGTCGTGGATTGTCCCTCAGCAATTTGCATTTGCCGAGGAGGGTAAATGCCCTGTTTGGAGTCTATAGGTGTGATTGGTGATACGACCTCCTTAAGAATCTCTGTTATTTCTAGCGGAGTTAACTCTTCGACTTCTCTTCCCGAAGGCGCTCTCAATACCTTTTGGATTGTTACAAGACCCTGTAGTTCCTTAAGGATTAAGTCTCCTGCTCTATCTCCGTCTATAAAAGCCACCACTTTCTTGTCTTCCGTTAGTTTGGTTATTGTCTCGTCGATTTTTGCGCCCTCGATTGCTATGGAGTTATCAAAACCTGCGCGGAGCAAATTGATAACATCGGCGCGGCCTTCAACTAAGATTATCCAGTCCGTGTCAAATACACCTGTTCCGCAAGCCAGTTGTGCTTTTCCAAACGCAGTAAGCCTGCCAGGCTTGCTGGCATCATAAACATCCTTGAGCATTTCTTCTCCCTCGCTAATAGTCTTTGTAGCCCATTCCTGAACTATTCGTTTGGCGCGGTCAACAATAATCCTTTTCTTGATAGCTCGGATGTCGTCTATTCCTACAAGCAAAAATTTAGCCTGGAAAGGTCCTACCTTGTCAATGCTCTCAATTGCTGCCGCTATAAGGGCGGCGGTGGAAATATCCGTGCTCATTGGTATTAGTGCATCTCCTCTGGCCATATTGGACCTGGAATCTACGTTAACCTCTATTCTGCCGACTTTGGAGACCTTTTGCAATTCGTTAAGGTTCATCTCTGGACCAAGCAGACCTTCGGTTTGTCCAAATATCGCGCCTATAATGTCTGCTTTCTCGACCAGACCGTCGACCTCGAACTTAAGTTTAACATGATACTTGACAATACCTGTATTAGGCAATTTCATAACCTCATATACTATTATTAAAAGTACAAACTTTTTGCTAGAATATAAGTGCTTGGACTTCTTTAGTTAATGGTTGAGGCATGAGCCTGTGAATAGCGTGCTAGATATACATATAGAGGTCCTTCCTTGCCCTTGTGATTCCCGATATAAGTGGTGCATATGAAACCAAATCCTCAACGTGTCTTATTTTTCCATTTGAAATTCTAGCGAGTGATCTCTTGTAGAATAGGCTAACATTTCCACCTCTAGACTGCAATTGTTTTAGCAGTTTGCTTGTGAGATATTTGCCAGTTCTGTCCATGTCTAGAAGCAAGATTATTTTTTTATCTATGAGACAATGGCTATCAACAAAATTGTTTATTCCTTTAAATCGATTCAGCGCGGTAATGTGTCCTTTGAATCCAATC
>JALZES010000100.1 GCA_030861915.1 Thermoproteota archaeon | reverse complement strand
ATGCAATATTGGAATTCAACAGCAATATGGCAAAAGCATGGACCTCGTTCTTTTCAGTTCCTCAACAGCAGTTCTTCCGACCATAGCCTGATTTTCAGACCATCCCACGGTTTATTTGTGGTAGAGTTTTCTTAGTTCTGTAACTTATATGGTCATCCTCTTTTAACTGTGATCGTAAACGCTCGGGACATAGAATCTAATTGGTCACCTGTCATTTATGTAATACACTAAGGTCGGACACGAAAAGTTCAAATCAAAATAATGGATAAAGTAACAGACATAGAAGGTACCTAGGACAAATCAAACCTAACATTTCTGATGTCGAGGATTGATGAATTATTTCTGAAGGTTGAAGGTAACAACAAATACCTATTTGCTTTAATGGATGACGAAACTAGGTTCTGGATTGCTCAGCAAGTAGCAGACATGAAGAATACAAGTGACATTCAAGCATTGTTAAGGAAAGTATAAGGAAATTACTGGCAAGATACCTAGTACTTTGATAAGCGATGGTACGCCCAACTTTCATGTTGCATACCAAAAAGGCCTGACATTAAAGAATTCAGGAACAAAGCATATTTGTCATATCGGGTTAAAGGCAATAATCGCAATAATAGAATGGAATGTCTCAACGGAGAGGTTGGAGAAACACTAATTCATAGTAACAAAACGTCATGGCAGGGATTCAAAGTGCACAGAATCGACTACGACGGTGATTCGTCGTGGTTTTCGTCTCCTATATGAACATTATTTCTTCGAAGGTACTGCAGTATTTCCTCATGATTTTCAAGTTTGTAATAACGTTTCATATTATCTAGAGTTTCATCGTCTATAACTGAATATTTCTTCTTCTTCATTATTATAATAGGGATAAACTAACTATTAAGATCTTCTTGCGAGATTATTTAGAATAAGAAAAATAAGCTTTCCCAATCATCTAATGCAATACATGAAGTGACATCTAACCCCGCATCAAAACCATTTATTAATAGTTCTTCCTCTCTCTTGTTATATGTCTATATCTCGTGTCGCGTTTATACTAGCGAAAATGAAAGAAAGGCTTAGAAAACACACGATAAGAATTGTCCAGCGAGCAAACAAAATAATAGACAAAAATGCAATGAAATAAAAACAGACGATTCAGGTGCTTCTTATTGCATTACATGTGAGGACATTATCATATTAGAGTCTCCTAAAGGACTGGTCTCCATCATTAAGTTATTTAGAAACGTTTACCAGCGTTTGCTATATTTTTATCACAAGGACGACGAGTCTGATTTCATAACCTCCAACGTTCTAGGGCCAAAATTCGCTAACCTACCCTCTTTGATTACTCCATAACGGCTTTATGCCTTAGCATAAAATCCGATTTTTCTTTCATAAATCTGCCCGTTTTGCATTGCTTTTTTAATATAGCTTGTGGCTTCGTCCTCTGTGAACTTGCCAGTTTTTACGAGTTCATATACAAAGTTCCTTTCTTCGACGTCATTCTTGTCCTCTCCGGAAAGCCCGTTAAATATATCCATAAAGACCTTCAGTTTTGAAATTTCGCTGTGGGGTTTTCCGTGGAGGACGCCTAAATCTACTTTCCCGGTGTTAACGTCTACTCCTGCAGTTTCGAGCATCCGTGTTATAAGATATATCGCACGCTCTGCGTCATCTGTTTCCACTTTGTCCTTCAGTAACAATCTAGCCCTGGCGGTAGCAAGTCTGACCAGACCTTCGAGCTGTCGAGGAGTAACGGTAATCATTCCCTCAGACTCAACATTTCTCATTTTCATATAATAGCTTCTAATCAAGTTAATTGCCTCACCTGTTAGCTTCGGTTCTCGCTGCTTTGAGAATGCTAGATACTTACTGAAAAGATCGATATCGATAACAGGCTGAGCAGCGTGTTCGGTGTCCCGATGGATCTCTAAAATATGACTTGCAATACGACTGTCTTTTTCCTTTTCAGGTGTGTCTCTAACGACGTAGACGAGGTCAAACCGAGTCAGCAATGGGACTGGCAAATTAACGTTTTCTGTTATATTTTTAAAGGGATCATATTTGCCATACAAAGGATTTGCAGCAGACAAGATCGAGGTTCTTGCGTTCAGGGTAGCAACGATACCTCCTTTGGCTACCGAGCACGTCTGCTGTTCCATTACTTCGTGTAACGCAGAACGATCCTCGGGCTTCAGTTTGTCGAACTCGTCAATGCATACCAGCCCCTGATCTCCTAACACTACAGCTCCTGCCTCCAACATCATGATGCCGGTTTTATCTCTTATCACGGCCGCAGTTAACCCTGCTGCCGTAGAACCTCGGCCTGAGGTATAGAGCCCTCTTGGAGCAATTTTAGCTGCAAATTTTAGCATCTCTGACTTGGCAGTGCCCGGGTCACCTACCAAGAGAACATTAATGTCGCCTCTCCTAGTTGAACCATCTCCCAACTTCTTTGTAACCGAACCCACGATTAATAGAAGGATTGCTTCTTTGATTACCTCATGACCATAAACGTGAGGCGCAAACGAAGCGATCAGCTTGTCGTATGCATCTGGTTTTCCAGCGATTGACGATATATTCTTTTCATCTTCGGCGCTTATCGCTATTCTCTCAACGGTCCTGGTATCTTTGTTACCGGCTCTTCCACCAAGATACTCGATGTTATTTCCTTCCATCCGTAGCCTGAAAAGGCTTGTCTTCACCTGAGGAGAGAGTTGTTCTTGTTCTATTCGAACAACACCAGTCAGCATAACCCTATCGCCGGGGCGACACTGATCCACGAGATCCCCCATCACAGTGACTTCCACATAATGGGGAAGCTGTCCCGCAGGCAGGTCTTCAGGCAGCTCCTGCAGCCTAACCATTTGAAAGTCGGTGAAGGAGCTACTCTCTGGATCCATCTCAAGATCTTTTTCAGAGCAATTTATGCATCTGTGAGGTTTCCTTAGAACCAATCCCTTGAGTTGAGCCTCGTTTATTGTATTGCAGTTCAAGCAGCGATAGCCTATTTTCTTTGCCAGAGGTTTTACCTCCGAAGACCTTACTACCATTCCCGAGACTCCAATCAGCTTGTCAATAATATCAGCATTAATGTCACGCAGACCCTTCTGTACAGTATAGTTTCCGATTCTTACTTTTATCTTGTCACGTATCTCTTCTGCATAATCTGGGTGAATTTCTTTGAGAATTGATAATACTGCTCCGCTGAAAGCCTCGAACATTTCATCTGGATTGTGGGTTATGTGCTTGGCAAGATCCGGACTGAAACTGTCAAAGTCGATGTAATCTACGGTGAGGGAAACCATATTGGAAGCCATCATATGGTTAATCTTTTCAAAGTATTTGTATTTCCCTCCTCTATCCTTAAATGCACGAAGAAAATTTTCCAGATCATTTGTTAAAGCTGCGATTGTCTGCTGTTCAGCCAACCTTCTTTAGCACCCGATTCTTGAACATCTGGGATGAGCGGTGAATTAGAGAATAAAGCTCATTTTCCTCTGCTGAAAGCTTTTCCTCTAATTGTACAGAAAGAGGCGAAGCAGCAGCCAACTTGACAATTTTTTCAAGTCTCGAGGTAACAAGGGAGTTTAAGGAAACGAGCATATTCTCTTTTTCTCTCTCCTTTAAAGTGTCAAAGTAATCATTCACTCGTATATAAAAATCTGAGTCGAGGCCGGACAAATCGTGTGGCTTTGCTATTCTCTCGCGATTAAAGGCCCTAGAGACGTAAGTGGAAATGTCTTGGTCTTGGGTTTCAATATCCTCGTGTAGCAATAATATCTTCGCCATCCACCTAGGGATTGATGATATATCACCTTCCTTGGCATCCAAGGAAAAGCTGTTTACTGTGACTTTTACGTCTCTTTTATAACTGACCCGAATATCCTCCATCATATACTGGATATAATGAGCCCCCTGCATGACGTCTATCTTGCTTTCCAGAGACGGAAGACCAGTATTCATACAGCTGTTCCCTATTACAATGCTACCTAATTAGTTATATCTTTTAAAAGGATAGTTTTTGTTAACAGTCTAGCTGTATTAATTGAATAAGGAGGATCATTATAGCGGCCTTTACTTGAGGACATCTTAAGGCTTAAAGCTCCGCTAGGAAGTTAGCGTACCTGTTTGTAACCATTAATGTGTGACCTTTTTATAGTAATCATAGATCTCGGGCCTCTGGCAATCGGCGTATTATAAGGCACAAGGTTACAATCGGCTCAATCAGATAATCTGTAAGGACAGGGCCTTTCTTCGTTTGAACCAGATGTCAGACAAGGTCTCTATTCCTGTCGTCACTTCACATCACACAAAAGCGCAAACCAACGTCATTGTGACTAAGAGAGTTTCTAAACATTATTATGAGTTGAGCTACTTTGTGATTTCCTTGGTTGTATGACCGCTGTAAATACTGACTTGTCAAATTTGATGTGGGTCGAGAAATACCGTCCTGCAAATTTGAAGGAAATAATTAATCAAAAAGATATTGTTAATGGTCTTAGTAATTTTTCAAAGGAACCAGACGAGATTCCCCATTTGCTTTTTTCAGGTCCTGCGGGTGTCGGTAAGACTACTACAGCACTCTGTCTTGCCAAAGAATTGCTTGGAGAATCCTGGCGGACAGACACACTTGAGTTAAATGCATCAGACGAGAGAGGCATTAAGATGGTCCGCGAAAGAGTGAAAGAATTCGCTGCCGTAATGAAGCTACCAACAGATAGGGATAACAAAAAGATGTTTAGGATTATTATACTTGATGAGGCAGATGAAATGACCTCCGAAGCTCAGACAGCATTGAGAAGAATAATTGAAGACAGTTCCCGGACTACCCGTTTTATTATCATATGTAATTATCTTTCCCAGATCATAGAACCCATCCAGAGCAGATGTGTGGTTTTCAAATTTAGACGGCTTTCAAGAGAAGATGTTTCTGACTACTTAAGATTTATTTGCGAAAAGCAGGGAGTAAGATTTGAAGAAAAAGCTTTTTCAACAATATATGACTCCACGTTAGGAGATCTTCGCCATTCCATCAATATATTACAGGCGGCAGCAGGCATGGGCGCCGTTTCCTCTTCTAATGTAGCGTCATCAATCGGTTTATCGGGTAAAACGAGAGTTAAGGAAATTATCAAATTGGCTCTTGCAGGGAAATTTCACGAAGCTCGATTTAGACTATTTGAACTGATGCAAGTATATGGAATGTCAGAGAATGATTTTCTGAAATATGCTAACCAGGAAGCATACGATCTGAAGCTGGACCGCCCAGATGAATTTGCCGCGTTAATGGCAGAATACGACTATCGCTTAGTCACAGGCGCCCATCCGGAAATACAGTTGGTGGCGCTACTTGCACAGTTGAGCAAGCTACGAAGCAATCCAAAGTAAATTGCCATCATCCCAGATATTCTAGCTCGTCGAGATCAGTATTCTTCTTCAAATTCTTCGTTCGATCCTTCTTCCTCTACCTCTTCAAAGTCGTCCTCGAATTCCTCTCTTTCTTCTGCACTTTTATAAGGAAGATCTGCCTCCCCAGAGGCTCCGCAGACAGGGCATTTGAATTCGATTGTCTGGCCTTCAAGATCTAATAGGAATTCCTTTGAGAATATCTCATCACATTTTGAACAAACGAGTGTAGCTTGGATGTTATCTTGACTAAACTTATGGGACTGTATCCTGAAGATAGTACCTGCCATTCTTCTGACCTATTGGAAATACTCTTTTTTATAAGCCTTTGTCGAGGGATTCACCATATTTGTTTTGTCATAGTTAAACAGAACGCATCTCGGGCTTAGAGGCGTATATAAGTGAAAGGACGTGATCTCGGAGCTGTCTTTGTTCTTCCATAATCCCACGATGGCATACAGTAATTATCAGGCTATCGTTTTTAACCCCGCGCATTTTCATACACAAATGTTCAGCTTCTGCTATCACAAGAACGCCTTTTATATCTCTCCTTATTATTTCGTCAGCGATTTGTTTCGTTAATCTTTCCTGTATCTGCATTCGTCTGGCGTATTTATCGACCAAGCGGGCTAGCTTTGAAATCCCTAGTACCTTACCAGACGGAATATAGGCAATGTGTATTTTTCCATAGAAAGGAAGCATATGGTGTTCACACATGCTATAAAACTCAATATTTTTCGCAACAATGGCGTCTGTTTCCTCGCTAAAACTTACATCTAGTTCCGCATTCATTCTGTAGCCACCGAATATCTCTTCGTACATCTCTGCCATACGTGCCGGAGTCTGAATCAAGCCCTCCCGATCAGGGTTTTCCCCCAATTCTATCAGGAGTTGTCTTAGCAGTTTTTCAATCTTTTTTGTACTCTTAGTCTTCTTTCTGTTACCATTTGGTGTTGTCAACCTGGTATTTACCTGACCCCTATCAGCTTATGCAATTGTGGTACTATTCTTACCTCATTATATACTGGGTAAACACAATCATAAAAGCTCAACAGCTTTTCTATCTTGGGTTCGTCGACCCCGTAGCTTGGTTGGATAATAAACCCTACCAAATTGCTTGGATTTACATTCTCGAAAATAGCCTTCACTAAACCTCTGAACTCAAGTATGTTACTCGAGTCAGTGACGACTATTTTAATGTATGTACGTTTGCGTTGTATTATTGCCAGTTTGAGACACCTTATTTCGTTTAATAACAACTCGTTGTAATTGTTGTGATCGACAACCTTAGAATCGCTCGTTTTGAACTCAATTTTGCAAATGTCAATGTAAGGAAGAACCTTTGCAAACCTGACAGAATCAAAGCAGGACGATTCAATATAAGTTCTCAGGCCATTCTTTTGTTTCATGAATTTAGCAAGCTCAGCGACTGCTTGATGCTGGATTAGCGGCTCCCCGCCGGTAAAATTTATTTTGTATGTATTAGGTCGAAGTTCCTTGATAATCAGATCCTTTACTTCATCGACAGAATAGCTTTTGCCACTATTCATTGCGAGCGCATAAGTCGTATCACACCAGTGGCAATTGAGATGGCATCCAGCCATTCTTACAAATATGGTCTTGGTTCCAAAGTATGGGCCCTCGCCCTCTATGCTAGTAAATATTTCACTAAGCTGGACTCTGTCGTTACTCGTTTTTAGCGTACTGTGTCCGATCATGTAAGCCTGCGTTCCTAAATGCAACTTTCCTATTTATACACGATTCGCACTGTCCGCAATGGTGATAGTTTCCATCTATTTTGGTCCCATTCGTATAACAACTCCACGTATCAAAAACTTTATCTCCCAATATTGAATAACCTCTCTTCAAGAGTTCAGTTTTACTCATTCCCTGCAGCACAGGTGCCCATACAGCTACTGCTTGTCTCATTCCCTGTTTGATACCGTCTTCTTCTGCCAAATTCAGTACAGTGCTGATGGATCTTATAAATTCTGGGCGACAATCCGGATAATGACTGTCATCCACATGAGCACCGTAGGCCACTAATGTCGCCTTCATGCTCATAGCCCACGCAGATGCTATAGATATGAAGATAACATTTCTGATTGGCACAACGATGCTGTAATCAAAACTTCCCGGCAACCCTTGTTCATGGTCTGTAAGCACATTAGAGTTCCGGTAAAGTTCTTTCATAAATCTAATATCTACTATACGATGATCCTTTACATTCAAAATCTTAGCAAAGTGTCTGGCGGCTTGGATTTCATTTCCGGCCCTTTGTCCATACATATAGCTCAGAAAATATAGACTGCAATTTTTTTCTTTTTTTAAGTACGCTGCAGTACAGACCGAATCAAGCCCCCCACTCACAATGCAAACTACAGAAGTAGACGCCTTGGGATGCATAGTATTTTGGCTGCAATTGGCTTTTGACAAGGTCTAACTTGAATTGCTATTATTGCCTATACCTAATATTAAAACCCAACATGGGCAAATTTTGTTTATTTCATTACTGCGTAGTACTACAGATCGTCCTAGGCACAAATAGGGAGTAACTCTAGATGGCAGTCACGGAGATAAACATCTCAGGGCAGACAACACTAAGAATATTATTGTCCACTGCAAATGTCTATGTATATCAATATGACTGGCAGCATCGATGACTTTGCCAAATCAGGTTTCACTCGGTTATTAAAACCATTTGAAAATTCCATTGGCGATATTACGAAAATAACTCGGGCGTTTAGCATAGCAATACAAGTTCATTCAGGGCAGCTCAAAAGAGGAAACAAGGTTGAGCCCTATATTAACCACCCACTGAGAGTCGCCCTTATTTTGACAGAAGAGCTTCACGAATATGATATTGACCTTATCTGTGCTGCAATTCTCCACGATACTTTGAGTATAAATGTCGAGACCGGTAATTCCGAAAATAGTGCCGGTAGAAAAAGAGCCTCACTGGAGGTTCGATTAAAAGATGGGTTTGGAGAAAGGGTGTACGGGATAGTAAACACGCTTGCAAAACCATCAGCAAAAAGCGAAGATAAAGAAAGAGTTTTAGGAGAGTATTTTAGGAATATTGCTGTAGGTTCGGAGGATGTCAGGTACATTAAGCTTGCAGATCGTCTTGACAACATTAGGAGTCTGAAAAACGCTACGCAGAAAGATAAAGTGCTGCGCTACAAGGAGGAGACCCAGAAATACGTTGTCCCAATAGCCGAAAAAACAGACGAAAAGTTTGTATTCAAGTTGTCGGTTGCCTTGTACGAACTCAAATAACGAGAGCGGTTAGATCTTCTTAAAAATCTCTTTTTACGCAGATACCATCCTTATTCTTGCAATGACTTTTCCAATGTACAAGGCAGCCAATTAATCGATGTTCCGTACACCCGCAAATTATGCAATTTTCAACTTTCTTTGAGTTCTCCGTCATTGTTACTGCCTCGATTAGAGTGTATATTTATCCGTAGATTAAGGTGCAATAGCTCCATTTAAGATGTTCTTGTTCTAGCCTTTAATTTCAAGCTTACTGCCTTCCAGCCCTCTGCTGATTGATTACGACTGTACGGGCATCGGGTATGCATTTTCATTAGATG
>JALZES010000073.1 GCA_030861915.1 Thermoproteota archaeon | reverse complement strand
TTTCATGGAGGCCAATAGATAAGACTATACTCTACATGAAGGCAGAACAGAACCTAAGTAAGGCTGTTAACAATAACTTAGAACTAAAGAACTAGACGAAGAGTTTGGATTATTTTCCTTTACGAATGGATCTTACAGGTATTGCAACCTGGTTCTGACTCCCAACCGCCGACAGCATAACATTCTGGAGGGATTATACGTCATCCGCTCTAATACTCAGTCGCGAAATTCGTCGATTGCAGGGACTTCAGACTGATTAATAAAAACAGGATCATTTATTTTCCATTTCTCTTCAGGTATCGTATCGAAAAACTATTGCATGCCTAGTATAAATCGGAATCGTACGTTCCGGTATTTTCATTGAGGCCATATCGTTAGAATATCTGCCATCGCTCCAAAGGCATTGTAAAGTCTTGTTATGATCCAAATCTAAGCCGTAGGCTCCCGGTTTCTCCTGAAGTACATCTTACAGCATAAACGATTTGTCCACAAGTAACCCCTGTATATACAGGGTTATTGCGTCCTGCGGAGGCTCTAGCGAACACAATGCAGTACCCAAAAGACTAAATACAAAGTACCCGTATTATGCTGGGAGCACCGTATACTAGTTTAAACCAGCACAGGGATCTAGCCTTTCCAATGATATTTGATTAGAGCAATGCACGATAGATTTGTCATATTGACTAATCTTTGTATGATAATGAAACCCAGTCCGACCGAGAAAGAAATTCCAAAGAGGATGGCGCAGGGATTGAACCAAATATACTCCCGACAGTTTGCATCTGGAATATTAGTACAAAGGAGGTATGGATTGTGATCTGATGATGATGGCTTACTGTCATTCCTAAACATGTAAGCTCCCTACAGTCAGGCGAATAGAATGTAGAACAACGGAGCATATCAAAACTATAATATGCTTGAGTTTTAATCTTGCTAGCTCCTCTAGGTTAGAATTTGATATAATTTAAAGTGGGACGACGTTCAATGGCGACGTCGCTGGGTGGGTCAGCTTTGATTAGATGCCGTCCAAGGTAACCTCTATTCACTTCATTAGAGTCAACCCTACTCAGTTTGTGCGTATTGGTCCTACTTGTGGGCCAGCTATCTCTTTTTTGGGGATTGATTAGGAGTTCTGTGTTGCTACTTGTCGGTTCTTATATTCGGTGTCAGTTCATCTATCTTGTTGGACAATTGCAGGAGCTGCATGCCTTTATTTGTTGTTCTGTAAGCCCTCTCTCCTTGTTGATATTCTATCAATTCATTTTCCTGTAAAATTGTTAAGTATTCTTTCAATTGTTGGTATGAGAGAAATGCACTGTACATTATTTTAGTCTTGGTCACTGCCCCTCCATTTGCTGATTCCAAAATAGTTCGAATTATGTCGGATCTGCTTCTGTTTTTCATTCGATAAGGTATAGGGAATACATCTATTTATGTGGTACACCCGCTCGGTTATAGAACTATCTTTGTTATTTTTGAGCAGTAGTTTGACTTATTCGGATGCCGATATGTCAGAGCTATGTCCTATTACAAAGTGCAAAAACTTTCGACCAATCACTAACGGGTACCTTTTTGCTTTCCTAGCGTTCTTTGGCTTGTTGTATGTTAAATTTAATTCCAACGTCGGCACAGATGATATAATATCATTGAAACCTTCAGCTAAGTGAGATATTCTTTTTCGAAGGAGCACGTCGTTAATCTTCTATGTATATTTGGCATCAAACACTTAGGCGAATTTTCAATTTTATGCTATTCTAGAAGACAACAAATAAACAAACAAATTCTATGGATAACATCTTAGCAACCATGATAATCACCAATTGGGACTAATTCTCGAAGAATGCGAAGAATGTTTAAAAATTAAATCTGGTAGTAATAACTTCATCAAGCAGTAGAACATAAACGGCTAATGCGGGTGACTCCATATTGATGGACATCAAATAGTCCAATCTATCGGATGCAGATTAGTTCAGTATGCTCCAAGACCCTCTTGGACGTTGATGCCTTTGCTTATATTCCGCTGCTGTCCGCCTTTTTGATCTCTAGAGTGACTTTGTCCCCGACCTTTAATTGCATATCCTCGTATTCTCTCATACTGACTTTGATAGTAGGAGAATCCCCAGATGCCATTCCTCCAGAACCCTGGCCTCCGAACATATTGGACATGGCCTTAGGTAAGTTCTTCATCAAGTCATCCGGTGACGTGAAAGCGCCGACACCAATGCCGAAAGGACTCTGAGGAAAGCTCTTGCCGGTACCTCCTCCTGCTGTGGGTGCCTTTGATGTGCCCGGGTCTGCGAAAGAGACATAAACATAGGGAGTCCCATCCTGAGAAGCTTCAATCTTCGAGATTATAAATTCTTTTTTCATCGTTATTATGACATTCAGAAGCACATTTATAATCTTTCAGAGTTAGGATGTTCTTCCAACACATGCGTGAGAGCATATTATTGGCCGGTCATAATAGAGGAACTCATATATGTACGATCAAGAATTAAAAGCTCTCGTTCACTAAGCATGTTTAGTGGGATCTCACTATTGATCTGTATCTGCGGGCATCATTGCCCTGCTACTGGATTGACCCTGTTGGTTGTGATAGCATTGCAAGTAGAATTTGAGTGTTGCAGTGATTGTTGACCTTCTTCAACTCTCACCAGCCGTTGGAATCCCTATAAATGGTGTACCTCCTTAACCTCCTACTCCTCCTTACTAATGGATAACTTTCCATCCATTTAGTAGCCTTAAGCCATTCCAAATAGGTTGGAAATTATTCTATCTTCATAAATGGTTTATCGGATATTCGCAATACCTCATCTTAATGACATCTAGGAGGGAAGAATACCGCTACACAAAAAGTTGTACTTCTCGAAGACCATCCAAGGGACCCGTTTAAAGACGAGTCCTTCTTAAGATTTTTATTCGATTGTACTTCGTATTTATGCATGGAAAAAAGAAAAGGAGATGAACATCTTCACCACCCAATATGTGAGGTTTGTCAAAAGGAGTTTAATAATACGCACGAGCTTAGCGTTCATGTAGACAAGGCTCATCGGGACCAAGGCACATAACTGTCATGGAAAATCAATATTATCCGATTGATAGTACAGAGAATTTAAGACTAGTGCTACAACTGCTAATACTTCTCCGTGTTCTGAAGGCACACGAAAGAATATGTTCCGGTAGATTATATGGATCGGTCTTGATATCCTTTGGGGAATTTAACTAAAGTAATCCTCGTGACATATCCAGATAGTTTTAGACTAGAAGAAGCAAAGAGTCTAGTAGAGTCTTTACAGAATAAAATTGTAAAAGTTTTTACTCAAAAATATTTGGATCATTCAAAATATGGTATGGGTGCTGGCAAGGCTGAGGAAATTAAGAACTTTGTAAAGGAACCTGAATCTGGGGCAGTCCAACAAATAATTGTAGACGAGCATCTGA
>JALZES010000079.1 GCA_030861915.1 Thermoproteota archaeon | reverse complement strand
TGAATAATCGGAGAGAAGCTTAGCTATACGTGCCGTCGAGAACACGGGTTGACAAGTTTAAGACTTAAAAACAAATAAAAGAAATGTTAAAGCTTGGTCCGATTTGAGCCTTTTACCAGTGGTGCTTTTCGTCTGGAATCAGACCAATCTGTTCCCGTTCGAAGTATCTTTCTAGCTCCTGTGTCCATTTCTCTTTTGCAGAACCGCCGCCGAGCCCCTTTCTCCTAAGCCAGTAGGCTATTACACTAAGCAGGAACACTGCAAAGAGCATTGTTCCAAAAATATAGACCATGACGTCGTAGAACAGTGGATCGTATGCTGGACCAATTTGTGCTATCAGATTTTTGAACGGAGTTATAACCATTGCCATCGCTCCTAGAATAGCGTCCATTATTACATTAGGTCAGATCTCATCTGTGATATATACATTTTGGTTGTGTATGATGATGCGTAAGTTAGGTTGTTTGTTATAAAGATAATGTGTATCAGTTCTATTTTCAAAGGCAGCATACCCAGCTGTCAGCCAATATGTCTGTGGAAAAGCTAAAACAAAAAAGAATGAGATGTTTAGAGTTTATGCTGTTGCTTTTTTGGCGGTTCTACTTCTGAAGAAGAACATTCCTGCAACTGCTCCAAATATGGCTACTAGGATACCGATAAATATGACAGTTTCACTAATATTCGATCCTAACATGGGAGTACCCGACCCATAAGCTCCAGACTGTTGTGCATTGGATATTTTTTCTTTTGCTAGTTCTAATTGCTCTTCAATGCTTCCAGGTGTAGTGTCTCCCGCCCCGCCATATTGTGCTGAAGCAAATTGTAGTACCGATGGTACTATAAGTAGAGAGCCTGCTAAAATGACTATTGTAGATGCAGCCACGATACTTGGCTTTTCCATACTACTATCTGTTCTCGAATTCGATTATTTAACTTTTATGTCGTTTATTTCTCCTAGAGTCGGGGAATGGCTTTAAGATATATATCTAGTCCTCTGATAGAGATTACGAGATGGCAAGAATTCATGCTCATACGCGCGGAAAATCGCATTCATCTAGACCGGCATCGCCTACCGCTCCCTCCTGGATAAAAATGACCCCTGCCGAGGTTTCTTCCTTAGTGGTTTCATTATCAAAGGAAGGTTTGTCGCCAAGCGAGATCGGCCTTAATCTTAGAGACTTACACTCAATACCCCTCGTTAAACCTATTTCGGGTAAAACAGTTACTCAGATACTTTCAGAAAATGATATCAAAAAAGATATGCCCGAAGATTTAGAGCATCTTATGCAAAAAGCAATAGGACTCCAAAAGCATTTGAGAAACCACAATACCGACCATAGAAATGTCCGCTCGCTGGAACTCATTGAAGCAAAGATCCACAGGCTTTCAAAATACTATAAACGAACGGGTAAACTTGCTAGCAACTGGAAATATTCTGCTGTGATTGCCCAACTGGAATAAGATATAACATGGGAAGGCAGGAGCTTCACCAGCCTCTAAAGATTCTCTGTGAGAAAATTAACACTTTAACCGACTCAGGAAACGAGATTTGTATTGTTACGCGCCTGGATACTGACGGCATAGCTTCTGGCAGCATTATTTTGACGGCATTGTCGCGACTGGGATCTCGATGCAGTCTAAGAACTATATCAGCTCTTACCTCTGAAATAATCCAAGAAGTAAAATCTGAAGCACATGATTTCTGTATTTTGCTTGGTTTAGGCAATGCCACGGTCAACGTACTGCAGCAATATCTGGGTGAGAACTGGACTATAATCGATCACCAAGAATTTTCAAACGAGAATAAGGATCGGAATTATGATGACCAAATCATAAATCCGTGGAATTATGGATTTAACGGCGCTCGCGAGATTTGTACCGGCAGCATGTCCTATCTCCTTTCAACCATGCTAGATAAGAAAAATTCTGATCTTTCTGCTATTGCCGTAATTGCCGCTCTAGGAGATAGACAGGATCTGGGGGACAAAAAAACGCTGACAGGCATCAATTTAGAAATTCTAAAGACAGCACAGTCCCTTAGCATGATTAACACAGAGCTTGATCTTTTGCTATACAACAGCGAGACAATCCCCATCCATGAATCAATTGCACGTACCTCTTCCCCCTACATTCATGGACTAACATGGAACGTGAATAATGCCTATTCATTAATCAAAAATACTGGAATTAAAATAAAGGATAATGGGAAGTGGAGAGTTCTTCCTGATTTTAGCCCAGAGGAGAAAAACATAATCAGAGATGCAATCGCAAAATTCATTATTACATCTTCCAATAGCAGTTCAATAGAGGTAGCAGAGCATCTGCTGGGTTTTAGCTACAGGCTTACGAAGGAAGATAATCTGGGTCATTTGAGAGACGCTCGGGACTTTGCCAATTTGCTCGATGCCTGTGGAAGAATTGGAAAAGCAGGATTGGGAGTAGCTTTGTGTATGGGGGATAGGAGCATAACATTAACCGAGGCAGAACAGATAGCCGAGAATTATTCTGCCACTCTGAGCAGATCTATATTTACAATTTTCAGTGAAAAATGGAGGTTTTATGACGACGGTGTCAACGCAGTATTTGTAAACGGCGAGGGTCTTATTACGGGGGGACTGCTAGGAGTAGTATCGTCTCTTCTGGCCAGTTCGCCGTCACTATACGGGAGACTAGTTTTCGTAAGGGCCTTAACCCAGGAAGATGGAGGGAATAGCTATAGCTTTTCGGCTAGAAAATGTGTGGGCAACAAGTCACAACTGAACATGGGTGCCTTGATGAGTGAATGCTCTAGCTCCGTTGGAGGCAGAGGAGGAGGCAATGATAGTCGTGCAGGATGCGTGATTCCCTCATCCAAACTTGAAGTTTTCTTGTCCATTGTAAGGAATGTGATATCAAATAGTAAGGACCCGGAGTCTTCCAACGCAAGCACCTGATATATACATGCATGTTGAGATAAGACTATCTCAAGAGTCGGAGCTTAATGCGATTATGAAGGCATTAATACCTGACAATATCAACTTTCCAAAAGGATTATCCATGAAGATTTTCTCGCAAGACAATGTTTTGGTTCTCGATGCTTTAAGTAAGACGGGAATCTACACATTATTAAACACAATAGACGAGGTACTAGAGCACATATCAATTGCAAAAAAAGTGATAGATGATGCTTGATGCCAAGTTATTGAAAGAAAACCCTCATACTATTGAAAATATGCTAAAGAGGCGCGGGGTAAACTTTCCATTAAATGAGCTTATCGAATTGGACAAGAAGCGTCGGGAACTAATAGTAGAGCTGCAAGATTTCAAGCACAAGAAAAACATTCTCGCTACTTCTATAGCCCAGAAAAAAAAGGAAAAGGATACGACCAACTCAGTAAATAGTGAAATAAGCAAGATGAAGGAGATAAGCAATAGAATAACAGATCTCGAGGAGGAACAAGACAGTGTTCAAGGAAAGTTTCGATACCTGATGATGTCCATACCTAATCTCCTGCATGAATCTGTTCCCTTGGGAAGTGGCGAAGCAGAAAATGTTATCATTAAAGAACAGAGGAACAAAAGAACCAAATCAACCATGGCTCCTAGGGACCATATTGATATTGCCACCTCTCTTGACTCAATAGACCTCGAAAGGGCCGCAAAGATATCAGGCGCACGATTTTATTTTTTAAAAAATGACCTCGTGAAGATGAACCAGGCTCTTTTACAATTTGGCTTGGATTACCTGTCAAATAGTGGATACACGCTCGTCCAACCTCCTTACATGATAAGAAAAGAGGCTATGGAAGGCGCCGTAATTCTGGGAGATTTTGAGCAGGTAATTTA
>JALZES010000075.1 GCA_030861915.1 Thermoproteota archaeon | reverse complement strand
GGGGTAAGGTGGCGGTGTATCAATCACAAACGCATTTTTTTCTGAGGCATGAGAAAAGAAGTAAGTATCTTCGGTCTCCCACTTCTTTAGGATTTCCATCTCCAAAGCGGGATTCCACGACTTCGCCTCTATTTTTGGGTCCATTCGTATTTCCTTCAATGGCGTTGATATGGAGTTATTAACGTTAGTATCTCAGGGGGTTTTTCCTAAATAATAAACCTGCGAATCCTCAGCAATACCGCCTCAAATGTTTATCAATATCATCGCAGAGCATTATTCCAGAGACAATGACCAGTCTATGACTTTCTTAGACTTTATACTTTTCTGGCTATTTCAAGCGGTCATCCATGGGAGGGCTGAAAACGATTTTCATCTAAGTCTTTCTGACTTTGCTGTCCATTTACCTGAAACCATACCTAGGACAATGTTTCCTATAACATGCCCGTTCCTGTATACCTTAGCGAATTCTCTGCCTCCCATAAATAACGACTGCAAAAGATTACCCTTTTGATGATAACCTGCTTCCACCACCTTTATGTTTAACTTTTTACTTGCTCTTATCATGATGTTTCTAGCTGCTGACCAGTCGCCGTTCCAAGATATCACTTCAAAGTTTCCAAAATTTATTGTTGACAAAATATAGCCCTCAAGCTTTGTTGCGAACTTTTTATGATTTTTGATGGCGTAGGAGTTCATCCATTTTACTGCATTCAATGCGTTTGTTTCTTCAACTGCGAAATTGTCAGCATTAGCCAAATTGTCTAGTTATACCTTATGGCTGCGTTTAGTTTTATTCATTATGGTGGTTACCATTTGCTCATTTGCTCCGCTATCAGTGCTCTTTACAGTTGCAATAGTGGAAGGGGGGAACGGTACAGCATACATTGGTAGGAGGTACGACTCAAATATCACCAAAAATTGCCTCAAATCAATTGACAGCGCAGCAGCTACCTGGATGCAGGTAATGAACCACAAGAAGTGCTGGTATCGTCTGTTGAAATGCAAAAAATAAATCACATTATCCATAAAGACTTACTTTGGCCCCAAATTCTTATTCCTCTTCTTTAAAACTTTTGTATAGTGTAATACCTAGATACCTTTCTAGTTTCTTTGCGAATCTCTCATCAGGCTTCAAGGCTCCTGTTTCGAGTTTTCTCAGCAATATCGCTCTCTCATTCATTTTTATCCCCAGCTGCTCATGTGACAAACCCAATTTTATGCGTGCTTCTCTGATTAGTTTTGAAAATTCGGGATTAAGTATGGTGTCATCTGTAAGCTGAATTCTTTGAGGCTTATCTCTTGAAAAGGAAGTACTACTAGGCTTTCTACTATGGGAGGGCGGCACATATGGCTTACCCCTTTTTGAGCAAGCCATACAAACATTCAAAACAGTATTATCTATCAATATGGATCTCTTTCCATCTGTGATTGACCGCCCGCATAATTCACAGAACGATGGTGACATTATTATTAAGAATATCTAGACTAATGTGAATTTAGCCTTTTCTAAGCCTAATAGGACCTCGGGTACAATTTCCCAGGTAGATAGAATGAACATAGTCCTAAGGTTCTTGTCAAGATTCAATACTCTGGTAGTTATTCATAAGGATTTTTATTGCAGGTTATTTTAGCTCAATCGATTGAAGCCATTACCGCTAAATCCAAGACAGAAAATTACTCGTCATATAGATTCGTTATTCGGAAATGGAATTTCTAGTGCTCTCCCAATCGAGAAAATTCAGTTCGAATATTCAAAGAGGACAGGACGCGTTAAAAACTTCAGTCTCGGGAATAAGTTAATTGCGACTTTGAGAACAGATGGCGGACTTGCCTTGACGGTATTCGGTGCACAAGAGCTGTCAAAGGTTAAGCATTTTGAACAGAATTGTATTATTCCTACTCGGGAAGCGCTACCATTTGTTAGTGAAGGGAGATCCTTATTTTGTAAACACGTCCAATGGTGTGGGTCGAATGTAAGACCTGGATCCGATGTAGCAGTATTAGAAAACGACAGTATCAGGGTACAAGTCGTAGCAACAGGCGTTGCACTATTTGATAGCTCCTTGATGAAGAGATACGAAAGGGGCGTCGCTGTCAGGATTAGAGAAGGAATAAAAAGGCGTAAAAACTAACAAACGTTGGTATGATGCGTGGTGGCAACCGAGAGATGCGACGTATGCTGGATAAGATGGGACTTGAGATGAAGGATCTTGGAAATATCGAAGAAGTAATAATAAAAACCGAAAATAAGGAACTTTATCTCATAAAGCCTCAAGTTGTAGAAATGAAGGGAAAAGATAGCACTATCTTTCAAGTTGTTGCTACGGATATTGAAGAAAAACAACGAGAGGTTCCATCACTTAGGGAAGAGGATATTATACTAGTAATGCAACAGGCTAATGTTCCGAGAGAAAGGGCAGTTCAGGCATTAATTGATGCGAAAGGCGATATGGCCCAAGCTATTTTGACTCTTACCACTTAAACTAGGAACAGTTTATACGTTCGACCCTAAATCCATAAATAAGAAGGGTAGCGTTCGGCTAGCTTTAGACCTCCGGAGTGGACCTCCGACATTGCTCCTAAGCAACCGAAGTAACGGTTTAATATGTCTTATAGTTGCATTAATAATTGTTGGAACGAAAAGGTCATTCTGTTGAAGGTATTATCAAGGCGCTATCTGACCTAGAAAGCGACATAGATGCGATTAGTTCCAAGGTTGAGGAAATGAAAAAACATATGGTAAATCAATCAAAAGAGGAGATTGAGAAATTAAAGCAGCAAATGATCTCTACTGCCCAAGAAGAAGCAAGACAAATAATGGATATGGCAAAAACAGAAGCAGAAGCGGATTCGGTTATCATTTCTAAGGAGTCAGAAGAAAACCTTGCACGAGTCAGGAAAAATATAAGCTCTTTATCAGACACAATAGTAGACAGGATAGTTAAGGCGATTGTGAAAGGCACTGTCTCTTCCTTTTCTGGAGGCAGGCGAAGGCCAAACGAAGGCATCTCAAACCAAGTAGAACAAACTCCGTAGTACCAACTCAGAAGGCACTGGATGCAATAGGAATGCATCAGGCAATTAAAGCTGCAGCAATATGCGTTTCAGAGAAAAAATATAAGGTTGAATATCATTACCCGAGTTTATAATAATGATCAGCCTATTGAATATGAAAACATATAACAACTTACAACGAAAGTACACCTTAACGTTTGCAAAATGAAGGATTATTGATCAGTAAATGGATAGATCCAAAACAAAGAGAAAGTACAGAGACAAATAAGTTCTCGTATTCATAGAAGTATATTCTGATATATTTGACCATATAAGAGAATGGTAATTCGACGCTCTTCGGCAGGTGTTCAGCAAACAGAGAGTTTACAGAACCCTTATCCACAAGGTTTAAAAGGAATTTTCTCCAAGGCAAATATGATGAAACGCCCCTGATTAGGGATGTTTTGCAACACAAGGTTACGGTTGCCACTGTATCCGGTCGGTCGTATTATAGAATCATTAATGCTTTGAAAGTGATGAATCTACAGTTCGAGTCGCTTTCTCCACAAGAGGCAGCACTAACCGATGCTAGGATTATTATTACAACAAAACACGAGGCTGGAATTCTGAAGAGAAAAGACCTTCTTCTTGATACAGAGCTTGAGAAACTTCCGATTCTTATGAAAGCTAAAATCCTTCGCTCCAGCATGGGTAATGTCTATTCAGATATGTTAACTATAGGCGTCGACCCGGGTAAGAGGATAGGGATCTCAGTCATTTTCATGCACGAGGAAATAGGAAGTTTTGTCGAATCATCGCCTTCAAGAGCGGTGCAACTGATATCTGTTTTGCTTAGCGGGATTGACTCAAGAAAAAGAACTGTAAGGGTCGGCGATGGCGATTTGAATATGGCAAGACTTATTGCGACGACGTTGAAGTCCAGATTTGATGCCTCAGTCGAGATCGAAATAGTAGATGAGTGGGGTACCTCATTGCCACATAATTCGGGTAAAAACAGGCGTGGTATAAGGGACATATCGTCTGCTAGAAAAATAGCCCTTAGAAATGGGAGAATATTCAAACCCGTTCAACCCATTATGACCCAAGGATGATTTTCGCGTACAATCTGGTTGATAGGTTTAGATTTGTTTGGATGCGGATTCCAATTTGTGACATACTCTGAGTGCAGAGGCCTTGAATGATCTAGCGGCGAGAAGGAGGTCTAGAGCAGTTTAGTTTTTGTGATCCAATGCATTCAACAATAACAAGAACCTGGGCATATTAACAATTATTGGTTTTGCCAACGCTGGTCTTAGAACACTTAACTAGGTTTAAATACTATCAAAACACTATAAATCAACGGGTAGAAGATTTTACCAGGATAAAGAATGACTTGCAAGGGGATATGCATTCGTCACAAAGCACAGAAGCCTGTAGGCTCTGGTCGGTACGCCAGTGGTCAGAAACGTTGTCAGATTTGTGAGATATTCATTAAATGGGAGGGACTATGGTGTCCATGTTGTGGATACCGCCTAAGAACTAAACCCCGGAATTTAAAGTACAAGGCTAAACTTAGGGCAAGAAAAAAGATACAAGGCTCGCGTATTGTCAAGCCTATTTCAATTCGCTTGCAATAGTTTGGAAATGAACTATACGAGTGGGTTGGTCGTAAGAAAAGTAAAAACTGACAGTCAGAAATCTTTTTATTTAAAGTGCATTTCGTTTGAGAATGGGTTGTTTATCCTTGTGGGAGAAGGAGCAGATAGGATTGGGTCACTTACTATTTCGATAAGTTCTTCAAATAAAACTAATACCGCCACGGTTATTCCCAGTAAGTACAATTCCATGTTTATTAATACGATTTCAGAAAGAGTATCATCAATGATTAACGGAATTTGCTTAGTATCACTCTATAGTGTGAAACAGTTGAATTTAGATGATATGAAGGCAATTATGGAAGAAATCATGAACATAATTGGAGGCAAGCATTATGGAAATAACCAGAAAAAGGAACCCGAGCGTTTCCAGTAATCACAATAACAATTATGACTTTCGCGATTTTCTCAAGTACTTGGAAGAAATAGGCGAGCTTGTAAAAGTAAAGAAGAGTGTGAACCCCAGATTCGAGCTTGCTGGGATCGGAAGTAAATTTGAGGGAAAAGAAGCATTAATGTTCGAAAAGGTAAAAGGCAGTAATTTTAGAGTAGCGTGTAATGTGTTGGGAACTCGCAAGAGATTTTGTCTCGCTATCGGAGCAGAGGATGAAAAAAAGATCCATGCTCGAATAACATCGTCTGTTTCAAAATTCTCTTCATCAATTAAAATTTCAAGTCGCCCTCCTTTCCACGATAATTACTCATATGATTTGATGGATTTACCTATAATTACTCATTTCGAGAAAGATGCTGGCGCTTATATAACGTCGTCTGTAGTATTTGCAAGGAATCCGGAAAATGGAAACCAGAATTCCTCTACGCATAGGCTTTTGAGATTGGATGAAAAGCATATGGTAATCAGAATGGTGGAAGGAAGGCACCTACATAGATGCTTTTCATTTGCCAGAGAACATGACGAAGATCTCAGAGTGTCAATCGCGATTGGTCTTCATCCTGCGATAAGTGTTTCTGCTGCCTATCAGGCCGCTTATGGTATCAACGAGATGGAAATTGCAAATTCTTTGCTCGATGGCAAACTCACATTTGCTAAAAGTGACTATACACAATTGCTTATTCCTGCTCATGCTGAAATTGTTCTTGAGGGCAGAATTCTCAAAGACAGGACACATGAGGAATGGATGGTTGAAATGTTAAGGACATACGACTTTAAGCGCAAACAACCGGTATTTGAATTAAATAAGATATGGTTTAGGAATAATGCAGTGTATCACGACATCTTGCCAGGTTTTATGGAGCATCGCCTCTTGATGGGATTACCGGTCGAGGCTAAAATGTTTGAAGCGGTTAAGAATGTTGTTCCAAATACACACGATGTTTATTTGACGGAGGGTGGTAGTAATTGGTTAGATGCAGTAATCCAAATTCACAAGAGCCTTGAAGGTGAACCCAAAAATGCCATTATTGCAGCATTTGCTTCTCACCCATCGCTCAAGATGGCAGTTGTGGTTGACGATGATATCGACCCTACTAATCCTGCTGCAGTAGAATATGCAATTTCAACTAGATGTCAAGCAGACAAGGGACTTGTCATAATTACTAATGCTAAAGGATCAACTCTGGATCCGTCGAGCGATCAGGATAATTTGGTCACGACTAAAGTAGGAGTAGATGCAACAGCTACACTACTTAAGTCTAAAGAAAGGTTTGAAATCGCACGAATACCTGGAAGTAACGAAATTGATCTTTCAGAATACTTTGACAAAAATTAAAATCTCCTACTCCACTAATTGTTCTCCTATTGGCTCTCTGCATATGACTGGTACACAATAAAATTGTGAAAAATCATAGGCAGCAATTACGTCTTCGTTTCTTCAAGAAGATAGTTGGCTACGCAATGATTAAACCCACTACACTTTCATTATACTAGACCTTTAATTTAAATATCCTTTTCCGTTAAGGAGCATGCAGACATCTAATGAAGTCGAACAATTTTGCTATGAAAGACTGGCATTTAGAGCATGTAGAAAAGGTAGTTGTCCGCTATATAGTCGGTATATCTCCTGATGCATCTTCGTTTGAAAAGCGCAACTTCAAAAAGTATAGTACCCTATCGGCCTGTGCTAAACAAATCGAGTATGATATAAAACATGGTGTAACAATGGATGAGGCTCTCTTAGTGATAAAGAAAATTAGACATGATAGAGAATTCACGCAGTTTCAATCAAACCATGAGATTATGCAAAGACTGGACGACCTTGAAAGGCAACTCTCTGCTCCTAAAAGTATACCAACCTGGTAACCCAGTTATCTCCAGTTATAATGGTTAAGTACATTAATTGGCTAAGTTAGTATCTGCGTCCAACAACCACAAACTGTCACTACAACTTCCAAGATTTTCACAGATACACTGCTCAACTTGTGGCACCATCTTGTGCGTTTTCCATAGGCAATGTATAAATGTGAAACTGATGGTTACTGACATATTTGTCTGAATATCGCTTTACCGATGGAAATCTCATAATTCTCTACGCAATCCATAGTCAAAGCCCCTCAAGCGGAATGAACAGACTTCCAGATTACATAAACGAACGGGTTAAGGTTTGTTTAGACATGCATAGAATTATTATTCAGTCAAAACCCGATGGAAACAAGACTGTGATCTTGATCGTTGGAAACCAACCCGATATTGAATACATTACAGAGACGCTAGTAAAGGCTGGAGTTGACCCAAAAATAATTGCTAGGGATTATCATTCAAAAAACGTCACCCAATGTTTTGATCGGGTGAAAGCTTTGATTAAGACCAGAGCTAACCCGCCCTACTTGTACTTTATTGGTTCTGTTTGGCTCAGAGAAATTTATGATGCAGTAGTTTTATCAAGACTGAATGGATATCGTGTTCAATTTGAAGGTGCTTTGGATCATAGACCCGTTAAAGAGGTTGAAGAAGAAAAGGCATTGAATGTCCCCAAAAAAGGTTTAGAGCATTACAAAAGAAAAGCAAAGGATAAAGCAATTGATCTTGTGCTGAATCGGATGTTCCCGGAAGGTAATGATAAATCATGAGCAATAGTTCTACGGTGAGTGCGTTGGTGCGCTCATCATTACTTTGAGAACTCACAATGGCAGAACTTGCCCATAATACCGAATCTCCTTTATAAAGAAAGACGTATACATTATACTGGTTGCATATATACATAAGCATGCGATGACCTCAATTTCAAGTATTTAGCTATTTACTATAGGCTTAGCCTACAGTGATGCATGGCAGAACAAAACTATGCAGAGTACTGTCGAAATCCTACTGCCGGGGAGCCGACTGGCAAACAATCGGAAGAATAGGCCTTTATGGAAGATAGTCTAAATTAATTAGACTCGGAGATGATTTGATTGCCGTGTAAATACTGGTCCTTAGAACTCAACGATTTAGGAAATATAGGATCAAATTAGTGGCCACCAATCTTCGACTACGCAATTTGGACTTGATTGCTACTGCTTTTTACCCATACGATCTAAGACTATTTTATATTTTTCAGAAATCACATATGTCGTCTGTACCACTAACAAGCAGAGTGCAGAGCGCCAGAACTACCATTTCTTTCGCGATTATATCATGCAATAAGATAATGAATATGCATATTGTTTAATTTTTAATGTTGTCGATTAATACATGCAGGTTTGGATCAGAGAATTTTCGAAACGTTAAGGTTTAATATCCAAGACAGTCGGCTAATATATGTAGCGCGGTCATCGTCTAGTTTGGTTAGGACACTGGCCTTCCATGTATATATAATATACGAGGTCAGCCCGTAACCCGGGACTCTATCTTGTTCGGTTGATAGGGCGGGAATTCAAATCCCGGTGACCGCACTATACACTAAAATTCATGGACCAGAAATTGGCTATGTTGGATACCTTTAAACTGTCAGCTCAAAACCTGCTTCTCCTTCTATATCAACTCCTTCATGCGTTATAATATTGAGTAAGTATACTTTGTTAGTGATTAATCAGAAAATAATACAGTGTAGTTATAATGCTTGGTTAATTGATTGGTTGGTTATTTAATTAAAACTGCTGATATGGCACCTATTAAAACAATGGTAGAGGTTATAGGACTATCCATTATAAACCTCTTTATCTCCTTAGGAATCTTCCAATTCTGATTAGTTCGATAATAACTCTCCCTCTCCCTATGCATTACCATTACTTATATCGCTGGCAGCATTGGAACTAGCTCCCCACGGTTTGGACGTGATAGGTGAGAAATATCCAAATGCTGTGGGACGACTCAGCTCCTTGTCCACCTCGTTGAGTCTCCTGCAGCAATATTACTAATACTAGATTTTCTATTATGTACCAGGGTCTTTGCAAAGGTCACCCTGTTCGCAGGTTAACCCTAGACTCAGC
>JALZES010000070.1 GCA_030861915.1 Thermoproteota archaeon | reverse complement strand
CCCAATGGCATAAATGCAGATCTGTTTCTCCCATCGAATAGCTTTGGAACAATTCTGATATCTTCTTGTTCCTAACAAAAACGTCACTCACTTTATTATTTCTTTTTTTATTTTGCTCTTCACCATCCTAAGGGATACCAAAATAGATAACAGAGCCCCCAAGTACAACCCGGCCCCTACTAGAAGATTGCCGCTAAATCCTATAATCATAGATAAAATGGCGGTCAAAACTGTTCCAATTACTGATGCAATGACATTTACCCCCCACAACAGAGTAATGTCCTCTCGTTGGTTATCTGTCCCTAGCTGTTGGCTGTGCTTTTGTGCGTAGAAAGAAGACATCCTAACAGCAGACGGAAACTGAAAGCCCATCAGCACGCCAGCAGGCGACAGGAGAGCAAAAGTTAGCCCAATTCTGTAATGAATATCTTGTGCCATAGTATGATCAATGATCTGCTGCAAGAAAATGTAGTAGGTTACTATTATCGTTATCAATAAAGGTATCGAGATAATCATGCCCCTCTGAGGGCTTCTTCCAAACAGTCTACCGCTCAGATAGGCGCCTGCTCCACTAGAAACCAGAATCGAAAATAATATGACTGTTAAAGCCATTATTGGAGTCCCTAACAACAGGAGGAATTTCTGAATAAATGTAATTTCTATTACCATGAAGCCGAGCCCGATAAATATTGCAAATAATATAAGTAGCCAAGAGATAGACGAAGAAGCTAGATGGATATTGTTTATCTTTGAATAATAGATCAAAAGCATGGCAAGCACACCAGATACAGACAAGACTGTTACTAAAAGAAGAATCATTTGGTCCGGAATCTTTTCTCTTGCGAAAAAGAAAGGAGAGTCATCGGTGGGTGGTTCCAATTGTACTATTGAGCTAATCTTTTCAATGTCAACGTCCTGCCCTTTCATTAGTTGTTGTGGTTTTTTTGATTCAGACTGACTATTAATCATCAATAACTCGTCATACGGTGGCTGCGCATAAACCCCGGGCACTACGAATAATTTAGCATTGTTCTCTCTTGCCCTTTCGGTTACTATACTGACTTCCGAATTGGTGAATGGTTTATTTTTAAGCATTACCAAAACAGGATATATTGTCCTGTTATCATTTGCTCCAAAGTATAGACCCGGACGATCCTCAACAATCGTCATGTGCCTACTTATTTCTTCGATATTTTTTCCCGTTTCCTGACGGAGCGATTCCACTATTAGAGGCATGAGCCGTGGTAATTCGATATTCCATCTAACCATGACCAACATACCATTATCTTTATCCAGATGCTGGAGATATTCCCTAAATGCTTCTACAGTATACAGGTAATTTTCTGACAGTGCATATCCTCCGGCAAGCTGTGCTGCCCAGGAATCGACAAGCTTTATTGTTATCATATCATATTTTGAATTGCTAGAACTGATAAATCGTCTGCCGTCGTCAATGTAGACATCCACTTCCTTACGATCATACAGGTTTCCAGCAGATTTACCAAATTTCTTTGCCTCTGATATTATTAACGGATTTATTTCTACCGCGGTGACACTCTTCGAACCGCCTGCGAGGGCAATCAGAACATCCTCTCCTCCCCCACTACCAATAACCAGGGTACTATTTGCTTTCAGAAGTTCAAAAGGCAAATAGTCCATGTATTGTCGTACCCATGAAACGTCATTTAATGATCCATTCCATTGGAACACAGGGGTGTCCGCATCTGCGTCAATAATTATAGATGCCAGTGCTTTCGACCTCCCTGTGTTTTCTGTGCCATTATTGTAAGAAGTAGCCTCGGTATTGTAATTGTGATGAGTTTGTCTTGTCACATCAATTCTTGAAAAAGAATTCCATTGGGTAGACAGATGCTGAAATTCTAGCGGTTTAGCCAACTGGTAATGCAGACCTTTGCTTATTCCCGGTTCTATTGCAAACACATTGGAATCAACATTGATTACTAGCAGTATAGCAGCTGATCCTAAAACCATGATCCCGTAAATCCTTACCTTTTTTTCGATTGAGACTGATATACTATTGTCGCTGTCAGTTGCTTTATTCACATAACCATTTTGATGTCTAACCAATAACAAAACAGCGACTAAAGTGGGCGCAATAACCAGAAGAGAGATTGAAAGCAGCACAGATTCTGCTCCTAATACTTGAATAATAGGGTCTAGAACAAGAGCAGCTGCTCCTGCTCCCAAAAGATCGATAAAGTATAGCTTTGTTATTTCCTTGGGTGTGCTTAGGTATATCATCGCAGCCGACAGGCCTGCGAAAAAGAAGGGAATGGATGAAGCTAGGTAGAAAACATAAATGAAAGAAGGATTAGATGGAACAAGCTGTCCAATTATTAGAAGCATAACTGGAAGAGAAATTGCAAATGCCATAGTAGACTGGAGCAGCCTCGAAGGCAGATTTACCTTGTTCAATTTACCCTTCAAAATATGGACCACCAAAGAACCTATTCCTAACCCAAAAAACGCAATGGAGATTACCATAAAAGCATAATCATACCACAAAATGATTGAAAATAGCCTTGTAAGCGTCAGTTCTAATAACAGTACACCGAGAGACACCATGAAAAGAATAGTCATAAAAAATGCTAGAAGGGGTGAAGGCACCTGGATCACATGATCTATATTTCATATAGTTCTTTCTCAGAACACTATTGGATCTGAAAGAAAGTAGGTGTAGTATAGGAGTTGCAAAAAGGACAATTGCAATATCTTCTTATTCATAATACACTTGATTTGACAATGATAGATAAGTTGACTTTTATATGACATATTTTATAGAACAGATGTAAATTCAGCTGTCTTCTTCTTCTTCTTCACCTTCACTACCCGCAACACCGAAGTTTGCTGATTTTAGGAGAGATATCAACCCTGTGTCATGGTTATTACCATATCGTCGAAGATCGATTGGTTACATTACTAAAATGCTTCTCTTTTATCACGGGATTGGTATACTTATGATGATTGTAGGAACCTATGTTATTGAACAAATTGTTCCAGGGTATCAAGAGGCCCCGGTTCCCCTTTCCATCATTTCAGTCTTATCTGCTGGACCAATTGAGGAGATTTTGTTTTTCGGCTTGCCATTTTACATTCTTGGGCATCATCTATTAGTTTTGGCGGGGGGGGTAGTGTGGGCGATGTTACACATTTTTAATACTAACACGCTGGAGCTAAACACTCTTTCTTATGCCAACTGGCTATTTGTTATACCATCACTTTTCTTTAGCCTCAGAACTTGGATCAGTGGAAAAGGTTGGTTTGCAATACTTACACATTCGGCTTGGAATGGAGTCTTTTTCACTCTTGGATGCCTTGTTGGGGAAATCTCTTGCAGCGTTAACCTGCAAGGGGAAGACATTGTGACGAGCGTTAATAGTTTAGGATTATCGGCTATTCTCATAGCTTTGATATATATTTTGTATAAACGAAAAATATCTGAAGCGAAGAAGGATCACAGAAGGCTAGATTTTCCCGCATAAAACTACCGTTCTATGCTATGCTATGCTATGCTATGCCAAACTTTGCCAATTTAATCAAGGTCTTAGTCATCTGAACAAAAAATAAGAAATTACCTTTACTAAATCTTCGACTCAGTCTGGGGAGACGATGGCTGCTTAGCCTTAAGCAACTCTTCCAACTTTTTCTTCAATACCGCACTGACTTTTTGACCATCCACCTTGCCTCTGAGAATAGCCATACTCCTGCCCATCAACATCCCAAGGGAACCCATTTGCTTCTCCGAGATTATCTCCGAGTTATCCTCCAAGACTTTGGCAATAATCTCGTCTAACTGGTCAGTGTTTAGCGCTGTTATCCCAAGTGTATCTACGGCTTGTTGTACTGTCTCAGCATCTTTTTTCATGATTTTTTCGAAAATTAATACAACAGATTCCTTCCCCACTACACCTTCTTCCACTTTCCTGAAGGTATTGAATATTATCTCGTCGGTAAGTAATGCAGTATCAAGACCACGCCTTTCGAAGCTAATCATGTCCTCTGTAAGTTTAGATACAACGAATGTTGGAGGTATTTTCTTTAATAGTTCCATAACCCTTTCGAACAGTTCAAAATGATTCGAATCAAAAACCTGTTCAGCAAGCCTCCGACTCAAGTTATACTTCCGGGCGATCATATTAACTGTCTCATCCCATGATAGAGGCACCTTGGAAGAAAGCAAATCTACCAAAGAATTATCAATAGGAATAGGAGGAATGTCAGTCTCAGGATACATTCTCGCTGCTCCAGCTCTAGGACGACTATACACCGTTTTGCCGTCAAAAGTTGCTGCACGCGTTTCAGCAGGAACTCCATACAGCACGCCGTTTAGCCTCTGGATCACAGCTTGTATCGCAGATTCCAACTTGTCAATTGGACCAGCCAGGATGACAAAAGCATCATTCATGGACGACATATCTATTTTCCTTCTAACTGCTTCAACTTCTTGCTCAGTGATTCCGTAGTTGGGCAACTCATCAGAATGAAATATTCCACCTAGGCCAAAGAACCGAACTAGTTCTCCAAGCTGTTTACCGACTCTAATTTCTGGGTATGGCTCAAAACCGATTATTCCTGCAAAGCCTCTTACCCTTATTGCTTTGAACCTATAATCAGATTTATCAAGCAATCCCTTGATTATTTTCGAGGTGGATCCGCTCAAAATGTCGGTCACATCCTCAATTTTCCCTCCGATCTCGATTTCTTGAGGCTTTCTGTCGTTCTTTAATCGCGATGAAATCAAGAGAAGACCATGTTGTCTGAGCATTTCATATTCTATTACTTTTATTAGCTGCTCTAATCGCTGAACTCCTTTGACCTCTATAACGGGTCCATCCATTATTGAAATATTAATGTCCTGTCTGATACTACCTAGGCCTCTGGTCACTCGTTTGGTCGCCCTTAACAGTCTGCCCAGTGTATGCGCAACAGCTACTATTTCGTCCGGTTTGCCTCCGATAGGCTCAAGGGCAATTTCGATGAGCGGCACACCCAGTCTATCCAAGCCATAGTTTCTTATTGAACCATCATCCGAAATCAGTTTTGCTGCATCCTCTTCAATACAAATGCTCTGTACTCCAACCTTGCAGCCACCAACATCCAATACTCCGCCGATTCCAATGAGTGCTGTTCGCTGAAAACCGCCGGTGTTAGAGCCATCAATAACAATCTTGCGCATTGTGTGTACTTCGTCGACAATCTTTGATTTAAGTGTCAGACACAATATTAGCGCCGTATTTAATGCCTCAATATTAATTCCGTGCGGAGGTTCTTCGTCCGCTTCTACTAAGCAACTAGAACCATCTGAAGCATGATATTTTATGGTTCGCACTTTTTTAAATTCAAACAATGCAGCTGGATCATAGCCTCCAAGTTCGCTCTGCGTTGGTCGCATTTTGCGGGTAAAGCTAATCCAATAGTCCTTTGCTTCCTCGCAATCACATTCGCAAAACAGTTTGCTTTGAGTGGCCAATTGTTGGTGGATTTCAAAACCAACTCTTAAGCCAATGGATACTGGATCTATTGTCACGGTAGATGATATCTCCAGTTGAAGGGATATCTTTTAAGTCTTCCTTATATGATGGGACTGACAGGAGAGATTTCGTAGGCAATATTTTCTTGCATTAATCTCTTTGCAGACTCCAAGCTAGAAGAGTTGGCAAGCACCCACATCACTTTGACGATGGCAGTTTCAGGTAACATGTCAGACAATGAGATCACACCCATTTCAAGCAAGTCCCTACCTGTATTGTACACGGTCATGCCAGTCCTACCCCAGATACACTGAGATGTCATAAAGATCATCAAACCAGCATCTAAGGCCTTTCGTATTTCAGGAAAGCAATCTCTGCTTACATGTCCTAGCCCTGTTCCCTCCAGTATGATTGCCTTGTATCCAGACGCCACGATGTGGGAAATTAGTCGTGGGTCAAAGCCAGGATGAAATTTCAATAACGCAGCCCTGGGATCAAAATCAGGTTTGATGGACAAATGGTTATTCTTACTATCGTAGTTTGGCGATTTTTGAATCATCTTTGCAGACATTTGGCTAGCCAGTACCTTTACATATTCATCCTTAATGATAGCGACAGGCTCTGTATCTATTGATTCAAAAGCATCTCTTCTGCTCGTATGATTTTTTCTTACCCGGGTACCAATGTGGCAAGCGATGATATCATCTGAACTACTTGCGTGCATAGCCACGAATA
The DNA here is from genome assembly GCA_030861915.1 of Thermoproteota archaeon. Lineage (GTDB taxonomy): Archaea > Thermoproteota > Nitrososphaeria > Nitrososphaerales > Nitrososphaeraceae > TH5893. The sequence goes on along the minus strand of JALZES010000070.1, from coordinate 658 downwards.
CGCCTTTAACATCTGACTTTAGCACAAATAATGTGGCACCTATAAGATTAGTAGCCGCATCAGATGAAGGTCTGTCAGAGGATCTCTGTGCTCCGACTAACACTACTGGAACAGGAACGTCCTGCAAAGCGAAGCTGAGCGCAGATGCTGTATAATGCATAGTATCCGTTCCATGAGAAATTATGATTCCCCGATAGTCATTCGAACGCAATTTTTCAAGAATTCTCTTTGCGATTAAACCCCAATGCTTAGTATTTAAATTCTCACTATATTCACTCAGGAGAACTTCTGGCTCAATTATGGCATAATCTGCCAATTCAGGAACCGACTCATACAGTTCCACAGCCGACAGCGCAGACTTTACACCGCCAGTTCTGTAATCTATCTTGCTTGCAATTGTTCCTCCAGTACTGATTAGCGCGATCCGTGGAAGGTTCCGTTTACCTTGTTCCCCAGTGGAAAGTTCCTGGGTCTTTTCTGTGTTGAGGTCAACAGTTTTACCCTGGGTTGTCTTAAAAGGTGGTTCCTGATTGTGAATCTTGACTGCTTTGGAGATAGATTTGACCTTGGATATTTCAATCCCGATATTATACCCGCTGTTCAACTTGATAACAATGTGGTTCTTGTCAGCAGACTCATATCTGGGCATCAATATTCC
>JALZES010000063.1 GCA_030861915.1 Thermoproteota archaeon | reverse complement strand
CATTTTAATTTTATAAGAATTCCAATATTTGAGCTGGTCTGACTATTGTAGGTTCGCTTCTCACGATTGGATCCTTTGGTGTATTCCATAGTTTAAATTCACTATCCAGACTAATCTTTAATACTTCAAATGCTTCCACATATCCTATCGTCGTATTTAATCTGCTCTGCAAAGCACGGTACTCTGCTAGTCCTCTAATTGCATTTCCTGCCTTGATATAGAGTTTATTTTCTTGCGAAGAAAACATCTTTATTAGTTTTACCTTTTCTTCTACTACATCTGAGATGTCGTAGTATACCTGTGGATTAAAATCTTTAGTTAAAGGAATCTCGTAAGACAGTATGTTTGGAACAAATCTAGCTGCCTCAATAGTTGATGCGGCAACTGCTTTATGATCGTGATGAATATCAGAAAGAGAATGGGTAATAACTACATCTGCTTCTGTTTCACGAGTAAAAAACTCGATATGATTAATAAGTTCGTCCGATACAGATAATTTGGTATCTTTAAAATTATCAATCCATAATGCTTTCGTTCCAATAATCTTTGAAGAGCGCTTCAGTTCATCAATTCTTAGCCGAGGGTCACCCGATGCTTCTCCATGAGTTAAAGTGTACATATAGGTATTATGGCCTTGCTTTGTTGCTTTGAGTAAGAGTCCTCCACATCCTAGCTCAATATCATCAGGATGAGCACCGATTGCAAGGATATTCATTCGTATTTTAGGACAAAGACAATGAAGTTGTATAAATACGTATTAACAACTTTTTGATGTCCTGATATCCCGTTATGCCATATATGCTACATAAGCGAACTGAACGTTCAGACGAACTGATTATCCAAGGTAGGACCTAATAATAGCATAAGTTAGAATGCAACCATTTAATGAAAAAATACTGATCAGTAAATGAAGTCACTTTCGTCAATCTCTGTAGACCTATATACGGGCGGCAGTAGCAATAACTAAAAGCTTTCCTAGCACATTACTCATTACATAGTGACCTTCAAAGATCTCCAAAAGTTAGTCTATTAAGATATACTCGTATTATCTAGATTATTTTTCTTTTAAGCAGCAGTTTTGTTATTTGCACCTAGCTGGCACCATATCTATCTAAAACAGTACCAAGGGCCCATATGGCTGATTTTGAGTCAGCAAGCTTGGTCCTAACATTCTCATATTGACTCCGTACCCGGTTATTGCGAATGTTAGGCTCTAGGTCTTCTAGTCTGCGCTGGAGCTCCATAATCCGATCCAGTAGGTCTTGAACTGGATTAACAGTTTGGGAGTTAGTTGACATATAACAAATAGGGTCCCACGAGTATTAATCTATATTCTAAGGCTATCTTAAGAGGATATAAGGATCAGATTAACTATCGGTTACTTTCACTATAAGCTTGTAGATACTCATCATAAAGTGTCTGCTTTACAGCATCCGTCAAATCACTAGCTTCCTTTTGGTTATCCAGTCCATTTTTCTGTAGTGTGCTGATACCAAGCGAGTCCAACTCATTTAGCCACCAACCGTATCGTTCAGGATGCTCTATTTCAGCCATACACATAGATCGCATCATTACTATATAACATTGAGACAACAGTTCCTTGTTCTTGCTAAAATATCAGTACGAATGAGATTCCTGCTTGTGTTTCCTCAGTTTCCTTCTTCCACCCGTGATTATCAAGCCGCACATATTGCATTTTACTTGGCCGAAATACGTACTCTTGATTATTTGAAATCCTATTTATGGATCGTCGCCTTTTAGAACACAACATATCAAATGGATAGTGTGCAGTGATAAGAGAAATGGGCTGAGCCATAGCAATTTCACATTTTGCGGCAACTTCTGTGTTTGGCAGGGTACTCCATACAGTGAAGAATACATGGAACAGTACGATGGGGGACATAGAGCTGAATATTTACAAGAAATGGAAAACAGTGATCCCGAGTTCTATGTGCCGCCTGTAAACGACGCTGGTTTTTCTGCCGCTACTAACAATAGCAGACCTGCTAACTAAAGACTTATTTTTTTATGCATTTTCTGACCTGTGTAAGGACTAGTATATTTACTGTTATCTATCGCTATGAACATCATATTCTAAAAAATGATACTGCATAGTCAGTTCTTTCGGGTTTGCTTTCAAATAATGGCGATGCTCTATCGACAAATTCACTAAATGCTTTGTTGGATGGATGATAAAATACTTCCATATCATATTCTGATTCCCATAGTGTTAGTACCATCATTTCGTTTTCATCAGTTGTATGATTCATTACTAGGAATCCCTTTAGACCCTTCACTTTTCCTTCGACGCTTCCAAGGAACTGAGAGAGCGTTTCGTTAAATTCCTCTCTTCTACCAGTCTTGAGTCTAACGTCATTTCGCTTGACATATTTTACAGTCTGTATGTTTGGCAATACAGCAACACGTAGAAACTAAAAACATTTTATAGATTTCTGGCCATGAAAATGCATAAAGCAAATTGCCTCTCTTAAAAAACAAAATTGAAGAGGTATTATCCAGTAATCCCATTAGCAACAAGCACAGAATAACAACCAAGTCCGCAATCCTCACAAATAGGCTTTAACGATTTACTATCTGCACTTCCTATACAGCAAGGCTTCTTCTCTCTTCCCATATGGTCTAAAGATAGTATTGCCCACGAAGGACATTGTACTGGTGTAGTACCAATGCCTCCCCAATTACCTTTCATAAGTGATAACTGTTTCTTACTATTTATCACGAAATCTGGGTATTTTTCCCTCAAAGCAATTAGTTTGTCAACTATATTATTGCGCTCCTGTCCATATGGCAACCACAATGGGTCACCTTTTACAAATGGTGTGTGGAATTGGAATCCAATCCTGTTAACTAATCCTTTCCACTCTTGCACTAAATCGTCTATACTACCATAGTTTAAGGAATTAATTGTCATTGTAATCCATATGTCCTTCCAAGCAGGTTTCCTATTTCGATCTGGGCCTGCTATATAATCTAGTATATTTTGTTTTGTTTTTGAATACGAACCTTTGCCTCTAATCTGATCATGAATCTTCTCTGTCCCATCCAAAGATATCCAATAAAAGTAGAGATTATCAAATCTCTTTAGAGGATAAGTTCCATTCGAAACAACACATACCCTTCTGGGCATTTCTTCACAAAATACCTGTATTACTTCAGGTCTCATAGTTGGCTCTCCACCTACTAGGGTAACTACAAATATTTTCTGTTTTTTGAACGTCCTCCTGATGATTTGCCTCCATTCGTCGGCACTCAAGTCTTGATCTTCGTTTTTTCTATTAAGCCACCAGTAACAATGGCTACAATGTAGATTACAGACATTAATAACATCTACTGAGCCGTATATGGCAGGTTTTTGATGAAATAGTTTGATACCTACATACTTCTCAAAGATCCCAAAATACAAAGGAATCTCTCGAACAATATCAGTTATGCCCCGACCATAAACAAGATCAACCATAGTTGTTAAAATGACTTGTAATAAATAAACGATTGTGTCGAAGACATATTGCCGAACTACAGGGTGAGAGTACTTTGAACAATTGAGTGTTTGCTTACCCTACTCTCACATAAGCTAATTTCCAGTTTTCGTTGTCGCCCGATGAATATGGCGCGGTAATAGCATTTCACCGATCATGATCTTCAGCTTGCGGATCCCATAGCCTCCCTTGGAAGATATAACCATGGGATCAAACAACTCTAAGTCTCTTTCAATTTCTTTTATTTTCTCATGGCGCATATCATCGTCATATTTAGTCAAAATTACAAGAACCTTGGATCTATCCACTCCGAGTTCTCCTAGGACGCTCCAGCAGCTCGAATACTTTATTCTGATATCTTCTATTGCCTCTGAAGAATCTATAAGGAGTAAAATCAGGTCAGCACTTAGTGACTCTTCTAGTGTCGATTTAAATGCGTCAATCATATAGTGGGGCAGCCTACTGATAAATCCAACAGTGTCTACGAGTAAAACTTTTGTATTATCGTTATTGGCATTAATCTTTAATGATCTTGTCGTAGTCGACAGCGTTGTAAATAAATCAGCTGATATCTCTTTATTTGATTCTGTAAGCAAATTGAATAAGGTGGTTTTTCCTGAACTGGTATAGCCAACAAGGGAGACTACAGGAAGGTCTGTTTCCATCCGTTGGCGTTGATAAAGGATACGCTTTCTACGAGCATACTCTAATTTTTGTTGGATAAATGACATCTGTGTTTTCAGTTCCCGGAGCTTTACATCCACCACGTATTCTCCCATACCGCCTTTTCCTGGCCTTTC
>JALZES010000057.1 GCA_030861915.1 Thermoproteota archaeon | reverse complement strand
ACTGAGTTCTGTGTCGTATAATTGCTCAATATGTACAGCCGCTGCGGTAATTAGTGTCAGTGTCAGTCATTGAAATAACTGCATGAGGGTTAACAATAATTCCTCCTCTGTTGGTCAATGCATTTATCAACGATATGACCAAAACAAGTGCTCCGATAACTGCTATTAGTAGCATGATTCTAAGTTTAATGTTGCCAGCTTTATTATTTGCATTTGGTTGTTTCCCTGCCAGTTGGTCTTCTTTAGTGCTATCAGATTCTTCCTTTCTCCTTTGCCGTGCTTTAACAGTATTAAGTACAGGCGTCTTCTTGATGATGGACGAGTCGACAGGAGATCTCAGAACTTCATATAAAATCGCGTCTATTCCGCTATTAGTTTTTTCGTTAAAGACCTTGAGAGCCTCTGCGTAATCATGGTTTTCCTCAGATATGGTTTTACCAAATTTTTTTTTCCATTCTATCATCCAGGTCTTTCTAGGCCCACGCAAGCCTCTTGCGTCTCCAATAATTTTGTGGCCGGGCTCGCGATTATTATTGAACTCATCATCTCTATTATGGGCGGACAAAAAGATCACAATTCCTGCGGTGAAACGATTTACCCTATGTATTACTATTTAACATCCCTGCAGCCGTAGCCTTGGGCATCTTTGGATCTCTCCAGTTCCAATTTCGCTGCTTTAAGTAAACCTTCATTACTTCCAAACCCTTAACAATGTGTTTCGGTGTTCTGTAGAGTACTCGTGCGGCCTCCGAAGACACAAAAACCGAGTGATCGTCTAAAACATCTGCAATGTCCGCAAATAAACTGTCATTGCCTCGAACAGATTTGTGAACGATAAATTCCCAATTTTCCAGTGCGTATCTGGACATTTTCAGCTATCACATACACCAACGTAGCTGATAAGAGTTTCTGTAGAGGCGACTTTGGCTATCTGAATCATACAATTTTCCGCGAAGAACGAAGCAGATTGTGTAAACGTAGGAAATTTGATAGTAGCCAGAAGCATGAGGCCGTTTTTTATGGCAAGAGGATCCAAGGTATCCCTTGGAAGGAGGACACTTCGGATCCTCATACTTCAAAGTGATCTTGAACTCTAGAATACCAGACAAACATACAGGACATAAAAGTAAATTGTTTCGAGAACATATGATAAATTACCTTGGAAACCTTTAAATTAATAGGCTGTCAGTTTACTTATCAGCAGTTAAGGAGGATAGTAATTATACTTTGGATTTATTTCAGCCCTCGATCTATATCGCAATATTTCCATATTTGTTCATAGCAAGCTTTCCGCTTTTTGGAATAGCTTTGGTGAGTAAGTGGATATTGCGCGATGGATGGAAAAACAACAAATTAATCGACACAATCTATTCTAAGGAAAGAATGAGCCAAGACTAGGTCGATGCAGTTAGAACCATTTTTTATTATGGAACAAGGCTCATAGAAATTAGTGTTCTCCACGATCTCTGCTCAAACACGTGAGGATCGTATCCATTTACGTTTACCTTCTTAGATGCTCTCTTGGTAAGATAAAGTCCCAATCCGCCTAGTGCTGACCATAACTTTTTGTCTGGGTTTGAAATGTAAGAATTCAAGCCCCATTTAGCCGCGCGAAATAAACGGGGATGGTGTTCCAAAAAATAATCCAAAAGGAGGCTCTTAGAGCACGATAGAATATAGTGCGCGTGTTCAAATACCTCTCCTTTGGTCGCATAATCGGCCCTGTCGATTTTGAATTTGCTGCGCTTCATACCTTGCATGATCGAATCAAGACTATTTTCCGTTTCAATAGTGTTTATGCATCTCCCTATAGTGGATTTAATATGTGAGTCGCTCCCCGCCATCGTCGCTAACCTATTTTCACTAGCAAACCTATCTGCCACAATGTTAGAAAAATGGTCAAGATTGTTGCTATTAAACGATTCAATCATATCACACAGAATTGCTTTTTCGCGTATACCATTCGAAACAGCAAATGGATGAGCGGCACAAGAAATGGCATTTTGCCGCTTTATTTCATCTAAGGTTTCTTCAAGAGTCATTCCGGGTCTGATTTCTCTGCTAATACCAAATGCGATAACATGGCCCTGGTTATTTATTGTAACCTCTTCGGCAGGATAGACCTTGATGCTCTCAAACTTGCGATGATTTTGTTGGTATTCGACCATCTGGTTATAACCATCAAGAGTGTTATGGTTAGTAACGAAAAGTATGTCGACGGCGTTTCTTGATGCTGCCTCAAATTGCTCTTGTATACTAACACCACAATCAAATGGAATACGGGACGAGGAGCTATGATAGTTAGAAAAATTGTTATGACAATGAAGCTCAGCTCTTAAAATATCAGTCGTATATAAACACCGGTTAGTTCCTAAACCCCTTGGTCAACAACTTAATATATAGTAAGTGCTGGGCCAGAACTAAACATTTTGGAAAAGCTTCATGGGGGAACTTATGCTGTTGTCTCCTTTCATTTTTACCTATTCTTTGCCAAGAGATGCGTCTTCTGGGGAAGCCCATCATGTTTTATATCACCGTGTTTTGCGAATTAATATTGTAGTGAAGCGCTTTAATCCTCAGACCGAAGAGCAAAGGACTAAAAAGGTCTTCATTATCGCTTTTTACATTTCTGCTATTACAATGCTGTCGATTTGTTTTTACGCGCTGCACGTCAGTGCGGGGGAATACTTAAGAAACAATAGATTAGTTATCGGTGAAGTTTTGGTCAATACAGAATTTCCAATCCAAGGATCTCCAAAGCTGGTTACATATCTAATGATAACTTCAATTGTGTCATGGTTCTGCGTGACCAAACTCGCAGGTGACAAGGTAATGGTTATTCCCGAGTCAATAAAGTCATTATTTCAGCTGCTTGTTTTAGCAATAGCGGTGATTGCATTGTATGAATTCGTTTACAACTTTATCCTATGGAATTCCTTTCTCACCGACGAAGTAATAAGCGGTGACTTCGGGTCTGATGGTATTAGTGTTCCGTATCCCAATCCCGAGACTCCCTGGAATCTTGTATTTGCGACAAAAATGACCATGGCTGCGTTTCTTATTTCGGCCCATGCATTCTATATCATATCAAAATCAAAGAGGCTCAGGCAAAGTCCAACCGGCAAGTAATGAAAGCTCACTGAGAGCACGCTCCCAAAGAGAAATAACAATACCAATCCTAAAACTAGTAACAGAACATTAACAGCAGATCATAGTAGGCCCTCAGATGGCTCCATGCCACACCTATTTATCAAATTCAATCACTTTTTCTTGAGCCAATGAAGAAAGATGTCACATTCGCACTGGTTGTTTGGCTTCACTATTCTCCCGCATTTTGGGCAAATGGCAAGTCTAAGAGAATTGATTTGCTCTTCTTCTTCCATGACACTTGGAATGCTAGACATATACTATTATAACCACGGTCTTATTTAAAATTTTTACATTAACAGAGAAAATGCTGAATATTGTAAGGAAACCTTACGGTAGAACGCTCTTTCGTTTAATATAGAACCTAGTTTCTTGAATTTCTCACTATACCGCTTGTTGTGGAGGAGGGACAACCCTTGCTGCTATTTGTCTATATCTTACTCTTCTTCCTCTTTTTTTACAATTGCTTTCATTCTGAGAGATGGCTGGTCTTCATGACTCCTAAAAATGTGGCTGATGTATTTTTCGTAGCTCAGAAATTCAGAGTGGCATTCAGGGCATACAACACGGTATCTCTTCAATAGATATGCTAATCACTAGGTCATCCCTGAAAAGTCTTATCCTCTCTTTAAGCTATTTCTGTAGCGTGAAGCCAGTAGAACCTTTTTGTCGATAGCAGCATCTGAGATGTATTCCTTTAAAAGGAGTGATCGAATATTATGACAAGTCAATCGAACACTGGGGAGATAACGGCATCTACGCTACGATGAAGAAGGTCTTTCAACAGTAAATTCCATGCATTAGCATTGAGGCTATTGAAATCTAATTTTCGGACAGGTAGCACCGTGGAAAAGGCATAGGAATTTTATGCTGATACATGCCATCTTAACACTCTGAGAGAGTTAGATCTAGATGTGCTTGATTATAGGGGCAGAAAATTTGCGGAATTTCAAATTGAAGGAAAAATACTATTTTACAAAAAGAGAAATGGCATTCAGTTAACGTCAATAAGACCCTATCAGTACGTCGATGAGATGTATACATAACTGATACGGCTATAGACAGTCATATACTATTGACAGCCATTGAGGAGTTAGATAACTGTTGATAGAGTACGGTGGATTGTTGTAATAATCAGTTTAACAAGCAGAGGGTACCATTGGAAAGTAGATCTAGTTATTGTCTATTGATTTGGTCTCTCCTAAGATACTGTGCTCGACTATCAAAGTATCTGGTTTTCCTATATTCCTTAATTGTATACGGCTTCCAAGTCTGCATGCTGATACTGATGTTGCTAAGATAAATCGTATCGAGATCTGCTAAATTCGTGTGAATTGCAATTTTTTGTCTGTCTATAGAAGATATTATACCGAAGCCCATCACAGTAGATGCTCGCCCTAAACCAACAAACCTATTAGCTAAAGACGCGTTCGCTAGTGTTCTAGTTCTGTTTTTTCGCAGCAGTATAACGCGATCGCTTGCTGTAACTAGTGCTCTGTAATATACCAGCCCTTTATAGATAAATTTAGTTTTTCTCAAACTAAAGCTTCTAGTTCCACCCCCTCTTCCTAAGTCGGCTATATATCGTTGAAATTGTTCTATTCTCCGTCTACCTCTTTCCGCCCTCAATTTGATAAGAGGACGAATGGCTTGTGAAGATTTGGCACTCAACAACAGAGGAGTTTTCTCCGACCATAGCCTAGATCTGATCTGCTGACAAAACTCCGGAGCATTTTCACCGAGACAGATTATCATTTCTGGCTGCAGCAAATTTGCAATGGCTATCTTGCAATGTAATCCATCGCCAGCAACATACCCATCTGTATTTATCACAACCAAATCTACGCCATGGAAATCTCCATTTTTTGCATCCATCTCTCTGAGTAATGATTGCACCGACAGTGATATCAGCCTCTCATTCCTTGTAGGGTTAATGCTACCCACAAACCTGAAATATTTACTATTGACCTCTCTGAGATCGAGTATTTGGTTCTCGACCACCGCGCAACCAATAGCGCTTGGAGGAGCCAGGTCTCCCTGCCCTATGTCTGCGTCTATTATTGCAGGTCTAAATCCTTTCTTTATAGCTTGGTTTAAGATGTATGTTGATAGGGTCGTCTTCCCGGAGTCGGTAGGCCCTAGAACTAAAATAGACTTGGCAGCCGTGCCACGAAAAACCATGTGGATAATATCTTCCCAGATCTTTGTCCCGACCTCTTGGCGATTGCAGATCCAAAATTCGCCCGCGTCATTTCGATTCTCTCCAAGGGGCAAGAGGACGACCTCGCAGCTAAACTTGGTTTCAATAGGCCAAACTTTTCCTTTCCCACAAATCATAGTACTGTCAGATACATCTTTTCCAAGAATGCTGGCCTCATTGTGTATATCGACCTTCATCGGTCCCTTTACAAGAAGGACTGTGTCAGGTGTGAGGATACGGGAGAACATACAAGTATGCTCAACTATGAATGGTCATCTGAGTATCTATATCTTATAAGTTTGAGAAATATTTTGATCCTTTACCTCTCGATCTACTTCACGGCAGTTCGTTTATTCTGGATGGAAACTAAACTAAAGTGGGTTATATTGATTGTTATTCTCCTAATCAACAGCAGGCAGGCATACTGTAAATCACAATTGTCTAGCTGTATTGCATTTTTTGCCAAGATGCATCGGTTTTCATTGTGAAGTCGGAAAGTCGTATTATGCAGGACATGATAAGATTCCACACCAAAATGTAGATTCCCGACAGCATTATCGATCAAAACGTTTTGGTTTGGAGGAAATTCCGGGGCCGCGAATGTTCTGCTTGATGACAAAATGTGAAGTATCTAATGGGCAAAAATCGGATGGGCGAAACATTGGTAAGCACGGGAACAGATCATTTCGGAGCAGTGGTTGGAAATAATTGTGCTATTGGAGCATCTGTAATTATTTTACCTGGAAGACATGTTCCAGCAAACAGCATTATTCAGGCAGATAGATTT
>JALZES010000019.1 GCA_030861915.1 Thermoproteota archaeon | reverse complement strand
AAATGGAATTGACAATGTCGTGAATATAATTCGATCCTACATTAAATGAAACCATTTTGGAACCCGCCGCAACAGACCGTTGCGACACGTCGTTTATTATTTGTCGATATTTTTCGTACAATTTCGGGTTTACCATATCCTTAAGAACTAATGGTTGATAAGAACAGATATTGGGAGGAATTGCTTTACTCTCAAAGCCATTGATAGCCGCGACGTCCATCATTCTGTTGTTCCTGATCTCAGCATCTGTTATTTTGCTCACAAATATCGATGGCGTCCAAGGAATCTTGCCTGAAGAGATGACATCTCTCACTATAGAACTTATGTACCAAAACGGAGAAACAGCTGCCGACAGAGAGACTATCAATATATCACCTGACAATGAGGTCAGTATCTTGTAGTAAATGCTTTCTAGTACCATTTTTTTTATGTTTATATCCAATACATACGGAAGATGAATGTGAGCCAGGGATACTTGATATCGTCTTTTGTCAATCATATTTATTATAGGTCTGCAAAGTTTTACCTTATTTTTTAAGTCTTCTTCGTCGGTATAGGGAAGAACAATCTGAGGTAGAAATCCGCATCTCATGCTTATCATGCACGATAGAACAGACAAAGGGTTGTGAATACTGGTGATCACCTTCTGGGATTGGGAATTGAAAGGTAGGCCTCCAACGGAAGTTGTAATATCGAGGCATACGTATGCATACCTGTTGCCTATGTAGGACTCTATTGTCCGGTCGACACGCTTTTCTGATATTGCTGGTCGAGCGCCTCTGCTGGACAACTCCGAGGTAAGCCTCGCCGCGGATGCAAATTCTAGATCTCTTTCCTTGTAATTTAATGAATTCAAGTCGTTTGTAGACAATTTAATTCTGATAAGAAATCTCTCCTTCGGCAAAATGATCTCTTTTCCGATATCACTAATAGCGCGCATCACATGTGAATAGTCATTCCGTGTTTTTCTTGCAACGCCGATTCTGTCTATCCCAAGCGTACTAGTCAGTACGCATCTTGCTTCCGCTGGATCGCTTACTTCAAGAACGATATACCTTTCCTCGCATCTTATGCTGAGAACCTTTATCTTTTTATCTTGGAGTTTCCGTCGAATATTTCCGATTAGTTTTTCTTTTTGAATTTTAGTAGAAATGGAGAAGAAAAGCAGAAGAACTTGCCGCAAGCCTGGAGTCTTTAATCTCCCTGTTTTATTTAACCATAATGTCTGCCTTGGCGAGTAAGCGAATGTCGTGCCGCTTAATATACCAGCAATAAGGATAGAGCATAATAAAGCACAGCAGATACTACCTGATCGTTTGTCTCTGGGCGTATTTAGAGCTGGGTCAAAGCCTCCTGGATGCTACTTTTATCATTAGCATTTGGGACCTGATCCAAATATTGGATAAAGTCATTTTTGCACCCTATCTTATCTCCGAGCTGCAATCTTGCCAGAGCACGATTCTTGAAAATAGGACCAAATCGGTTGGGATTAATACCTATTGCCTCCGAATAGTATTCTTCGGCTTTGGAGAAATCTTTCTTTTTGAGATAATAATTTCCTAAACCTCTGAAAGCCAAATAATAAACGGGATTTAGTTCGATAGACTTCTGATAGCAAGAAACTGCCTCTTCAGAATTTTGCTCATTAAAAATGCTCCCCATGATGCACCATGCCTGAGCATTTTCATTATCAAGCTTCACTGCTCTAGACAGTTTGTCTAAGGCTTCATGGGTTTTTCTTTCATGTCTCAACTTCTCCACTTCTAGGCAGATCCGGTTTGATTCTATAAGCCTGGGATTCTCTTTCTCTACTATTTGCTTCAAATCTTGTGGGACTAATACTATACTTACCATGTCATCTTGCTCCCAATCCCGCTGAAATCTTCTCTCAGGTATCGCACCAACTGTATCAGGTTGAGGAACATAAGTCAAAATTCGGCTTTCATTAGGATCGTATCCGCAAACTATATTTGCATGTTGAATGGTCTCGCGTATGCCGGGTAGAATGACTATACTCGGTATCCCTTGATCGATTTTCCTCTTTAAATCTGCGACAGAACCCCTGTATGCAAATCCTTGAAGTCCATGTTTCTCAGCAAGCTCTATTCCTTCTATCATGATTGAGCCCTTTGTCCCGGAATATTTTTTGGCAATTTCTTGAGCTTCAGAAAGTGAAAGTTCTTCTCCCCAGTATTTGGAAATGACATTGATCACCAATGGAAGACAGATACTTTCTTCGTCGGGACTTAACAATGGGAGAGTCAATGTATGACGGTCAGGTTCTGATTGCAAATCTATCTTTTTTTCTCTGCACAATGACAATAAAAATTCTTCTTGACATAGGCTGCTATACAAACCAGTTTACCTTCTTTCCTTCGGGAACATACTGAGTCTAGATATAGTGCCAGAATATTTCACATACACAAGAAATCTGAAAGCAGTTTCAGTCCGTCATCTCCGCTTTTCTCAGGATGAAATTGTACACCAACCAATTTTTTCCTAGGCTGGAGAAAGATCTCGTTCTCGCAGTACTTTGAAGTTGCAATAGAAACAAATTGCTGGGGTATCCTTGCTACACAATAGGCGTGACTTTCATAGACATAAAGCTCCGAGCACTTTGATAACATAGAATAAACCTCTGCCGATCTTGACAATAAAACCCGGGTCATTTCTCGGACAGGTGACATCATTTTACGTATAGATCCTCCCAATGCCAGTGCCATGATTTCTGCCCCATAGCATATTCCTAGGATTGGAGTATCAATAAGTCTACAATTCAATATGATTTTGGTATTAGCGATGTTAGTGTCTCTACATGGCTTGCTTCTGCCGGAGAGAATAACCTTTTCAAACGAATCATTTTGGTAATCGGTTATTTCATAGAATTTCTTACAGGTGTATCTTGTTTTTAGTTTCTCGAGACATAATAATATGTCCCCTGTATATGGTGAAAGATTGTCAACCACAAGTACAACCACCTATTGAATAGCCTCCGATTAATTGAAAGCACTATAGTTAATAATATAAAAGCTTAGCAGGCGGCGACGCATACACAAAAATTCGAACTCTCACTCAAATCATTCTAAGTGCGGTAAACGTACTATACTTAGATATTAAATGGACGGTAGTCGGCATCCTCCCGAATCGAATTCACAGGGGAAGCTTTTATCCGGCACCTCCTTTATTCTCAAATTGCTGTTGCTAATCTTTTGCAGACGAGATAGATCGCCGCATAAGCAGGCAGAAACGCTGTCTTCTCGTCAACTTGAAACTCTTGGTCCTTGAGTGTAAATTTGATCGGAGCGTTAGCTTTTACCTTTGTCTCGCTGTCACTTAACTGACATGCCTCATACAGTGGGTTGAATGATTCTAGGTCGGAGCATTTTGTTTTGGCCAATCCACTCTTGCTGTTTAAGGTCCCCGGCATTCTGAATACGCGGTGAACATCCATGGTTACCTGAGGATCAATATTTATTCCCAATTCTTTTCCTATTTTTTCCAATTCTATTTTGAAGCTGTAGTATCCTCCCTTCTGTTGAACTATATTCCTCAGCCGTTTTTCGGAGGAATCTTTTATTCCCAACCTTTTTGATAATCTCATCTGCCAGCCATACTTTAGCCCACTTTTTGGAAGTTTTATTGAATAGTTCATCTGTTCATCTCTTTTTTCGTCTCTCTTTGGGGCCATGATGTGAAAGTTACGACTAGGCAGAACATCATCGAAAATGCGCTCGGTACCACGAATCGTCCCGGTGCTTTTTTTGTTTTCAATACCTCCTATTCTCCGGTATACCCCAATTGTTTCCGGAATGAGACCTTTTCCTAGAAGATATCCTGAGATATCTGACCTGGCTTGAGCGTCCAAGTTTAGGAAATTGGGGTCCACGACATAAAGGTGAAAGCCTTCGTTCCCAGAAAAGTATGTATGAATGCTTCTCTCGTCGATGCCGAAGTCGTCTATAAGCACGGTAAGAAGTCTTCGTACCTCGTTTTTTGTACCATCAAAGCACTTGTTACACGGAATAGATTCTACAACCAGATTCTGGGAATTGCATAGCTGGCATCTGTCTAGCCCCTGTCGATTTTTAATTGCTTGTAAACAATTCTCACATATCAAGTATGAATGACTGTTCCGACATGATAGGTGCAAGTCTTTTGCGTCAATATCAAATATCAGGTCAGCCCCTAGCAATTCTTTTTCCTTCATTGGGTATGACGGAAATCTGTAGTATGCATTTGAGCAGTAAATATCAGACGGCACCTCTCTTATGGCAGTAGCGAGGATTTCCCCCTCGCTTGCAAAAGTCAGATGACGTATCATTCTTGCGGGTTCTCTGTCAGACGCAAAATGACGGAATCCAAACTCCCGTTGCCTAATTTCTTTTGGACATTCTATGCTATTGCCGTGTTTGAAGTAATACTCTCTGAATGCTCGCCTCAAGATTTCATAATTTTTGGACTTAACAACATGGTTAGCTGTCCCCTCTGCACGTACCAATTTTCCATCATCCTCAGCGATTCCACGAGATGATGTCGGTCTCTCGCTGTCAGAGTTACTCAACTTTTTTTCTTAATCCTCTACCGAATTGAAAGGGGTTTACTATTCCGGCACACTCTTTCGTTGCGAAACAGAGGTTCTCGTTAATCACTTTTTCGCATGATGGAACAAAGTACTTTGTTCCGCTTCCTTTTTTTCCTGCTAAATGTTCAATCTGATATCTTGTAATTTTTTCGTCATAATCAGGAGCGGTATGAAACAAGCTTGCTATTTCATCGATATTCTTGCCGATAGACAGCATATATGTAGCAAGCAAAATCCGGGCTGAGTGTGATAAATTCTCTCCCTTGCTCATCTCATCTATTGCATGTTTTACACAAGGAGGATACCCCGAAATTGTCTGAATGTTTGCTCTATAATAATCTCGGCCAAATTTGGGAGCAATGTCGAGAAGTTTGAGCTTAACAGATTTCGGCATGGCCGATAAATTCATTTCGTTGATCCGATTATAAATTAATGTGCTAAGCTCGCTGCGTATGAGCCTAACTGTCTCATCAGCATCCAGGTAGACATATCCCTTATGGACAGATCGATTTATCAACTTCCACTCTTGTTCATGAAATTTCGACGCCCGTGCAAGATAGTCGTTGACTTTCACTTTAAACAATCTATGATCATCTTCGCTAATCTCAACTCGTACTCCGAATAGTTCTACGAAGATTTTAGAGATGAGGAGTTGTCTTCTATCTTCATTACGCTCCTTTTTTAAATCTGCACTGAGGAGTCTTTCAGCTCTCAATGCCTCAAAAAGAGAGTGCCTTTTAGAAATGGTGTCGACCCCGATACACTTTACCATCATAAGGCAAACTAGAAAGGTTAATACTTCGATCTCATATCTCTCAAGGGTATCGATGAGCTTTCCGTGATTCACTTCCCCTTCGAGTCGCTGAGCTGACCTCTCAATGATGAATTTCATTTCAGGGCGATCGAACTCTTCGTAATCCAACTGGATAAGACGGATGTATTCTGATGCTTCTTTGAGAAAAGGATATTTTGCCAAGTCGCCAGTGCCCAGTCTTATGTTAGACAACAGATTAACAACAAGTAATACTGCATCCCATAATAAAAAGTGCATGTAGGAAATTTCTGCACTAATTAGTAGCCTCCTTCGTATACTATTCTGCGTGACGCTGTACCAGTTATCCAATAAAGCGGGAGAATGAATTTAAAGCCCTTTGTCGCGCCATCCCTCAAGGCAAGGGATAAAGAGTGACCAATTATGATCAAATAATGAAGTTAGCACTCGAAAAAGGATTTTACTTTCCAAGCTGCGAAATCTATGCAGATGCCCCGGCTGGATTCTGGGAATATGGTCCAACAGGACTGAAAATAAAAAACAAACTGATCGATCTTTGGAGAAAAGAGATTGTTAGACGCGACGGCATGTTAGAGATCGATGGCTCTCAGATAATGAGTAAGAGCGTTTTTGAGGCCTCCGGACATATCGGAAACTTTACCGACCCAATAGTAAAATGCACCGGATGCGGCTCCACATTTAGAGCCGACAGGTTAGTTTCAGAAAGAATAGGAAAGGATATACCTGAAAGGACGTCTAATGATAACCTCGATGCGATAATAAGGCGGGAGAATATTCGCTGCCCAAGCTGTAAAGGAGAGTTTGGAAATACGACTCAATTTAACATGATGTTCAAAGTAGAAGTTGGTCCATCAGGTGAGATTGCATATTTGCGACCTGAGACTTGTCAGACTATTTTTGTCGATTTTCCTCGGGTGTATAAAACCATGAGAGGAAAGCTTCCTCTAGGTGTGGCTCAGCTTGGTAAGAGTTTTAGAAACGAAATCGCCCCTAGGCAGAGTTTACTTAGGCTGAGAGAATTCTATCAGGCAGAAGTAGAAGTTTTCTGCAATCCCGTTAGGTTAAACGTTCTCCCACGTTTCGAAGAAGTTGAAAATGCAGTATTGAGAATCTCTACGGATGGAATCTCAACCGAGGAGGTATTAGCCGGGGAAGGCCTTAGGAGAGGATTACTACCAAATAAATTGATAGCATATTATCTGGCCATATTAAGCGATTTCTACGGCAAAACAGGAATAGATATGCATAGAACGCGGTTTAGGCAACTCGGAGACGATGAAAGGGCCTTCTATGCCTCCATAGCCTTTGATTTTGAAGTCGAGACGAGTATCGGATGGTTGGAGCTGGTTGCCTGCAACTATCGGTCAGACCATGACCTCAAGGGTCACTCAATGATCAGCAAGGAAAATCTGGAGGTAGTTGATCCTTCTGACCAGTCAAAAATACTACCGCACGTTTTCGAACTGTCCATGGGAATTGACAGAAGCATCTACGCAATCCTAGAGCACTCTTTCTTTGAAGATTACGAACATGACGACAGAGTTGTTTTAAAACTCAGACCTTATCTCGCTCCTGTCCTGGTTGGAATTCTGCCCCTAGTCAATAAGGACGGTCTTTCCGAGATATCGCAATCGATCTATTCAGAGCTTAAAAGAGAATTCGACTGTTATTATGATGATTCTGGTTCAATTGGAAGGCGATATAGACGTCTTGAACAAATAGGGGTCCCATATGCGATAACTGTTGATAAAGTCACCCTGCTAGATGATTCTGTTACCGTAAGACAAAGGGACACTATGCAACAAGAAAGGATTAAGGTGGCTGGACTCAAAGAGTATCTACGTAAGTCACTGCAAAGCAGCTAATCAGATCTCTACTATCAATCCCAAATCTTTTTTAATTAATTTTCAATCCTTTTCTTGATGTCAAGAATGATAGCTTATATCCTCCATTTGAAGCCATTAGGTGTTAGATGTAGAAAATGCCTTAATGACATCTTTTTGTGTCACAATTCCCTGCGCCCTAAGATCTCTATCAACAACAAGGAGTCTTCGAATATTCCTCGATTGCATAATTTCAATGGCTTCTCTTACAGAAGTGGTTAGACCGACTGTTACAAGAGGGAAAGACATGACCTCACGTATTGGCTTTTGAACTAGAAATAACTCCGATGACCCAATTTGATGCACAATATCTCTTTCCGTTATAATCCCTATGGGATTGTTACCGTCTACTAGTCTTTTAACGATGACTACACTCCCTATATCATGGTCTGACATCATTTTGCATATCTGCTGGATAGTCTGGTCTTCAGTAGCAGTTATCAATTCCGTTGTCATGAAACGGGAGACTGGCATAGAATCAATTCCCATTGTACAACAATCACGCTCTGCTATCAATACTCTGAGGGTAATATATTAAACAATAACAAATTGCTACCTCCTTAAAGTATTAGTCATCGACACGCATTTTGAAATTTCCGTCATTATAGGCCTAGGAATTTCCTCCTATTGAAACATTACCTGTTGAACACTTTTTACGAATTGGTCCTTTTCGATGGGCTTTCTAATTATGCTATTACGCTTGATGTCTGGTAAGACGCTGACTAGTTCCTCTACCGCATCAAGAGCCGAAACAAACAATACTCTTACAGAACTGTTTATCGCTTTCATTCGACTATACAGCTGTAAACCGTTTAAATGTGGCATTCTGATATCCATGATTATCAAGTCGTAATATGAGGGATTCACTTGGGTAAAATGCCTGAGCGCTTCTTGTGAATTGCTAAAGGCGTCGACAGAATACCCTTCCGAGTGAAGGAAAGACTTGTAGGTTATTATCATGTCTGGTTCATCGTCTATAAGCATTACCTTGAGTTTCTGTTCACGTTGATCCAATGAGTGTCCCTGGTCTGCAAGGGGCTTACTTCTGGGTTGATTCGGCGTCACTATAGCCGGAGTGGCCAGCTGAGCATCGGTTGTTACATGATATAGCGGATAGGCCGTAGCCTTTAAGCCTTCAATTGAGTAAGCACCCATCTTTTTGATGATAAAAGAAGAAGTCGACGATTCGCGTAGCCCTTTAATAATCTGGTATAGATCCCCACCTATAATCAATCCGTTCAGAGGCGCTTTGGAGTTCATTTTCGCACACATATTTACTGTGGGACCAAACACGTCGACTACCCGTGATGTGCCTGATTTAGCAACTTCTATTTTTCCGTAATCTGCACTTATCCTGAAGTCAATTGGCGGCAAGTGGAAATCCCTGTACTTCTCGTTCATAGCAATATGTGCTGCCCCCATGGTCAGTCCGCATCTTAGAACTTCCCTAAAAGATGTCTTGTCATGCGAGGACCCAGATGTCTTTGGAAAAAAAAACACGACACTGTCCCCGATATTTTTTATAACCTCTCCCCCAAAGCTTCTAGCGATTACCGCCATTGTGTTTATAAAAATAGAGTAGTACTTGGCGACATTTTCTGAGTCATCGATGTCCGCTGTAATCTTTGTGGAATTCACAATATCGACTATACCTACACAGAGGTATTTGGTATCGACGAATGATATTTCATTTCCAGAGCTATCACCGTCGCTAGTAACTTCATCAAGTGCACTCCCTGAAAAGACACTTGACTCTATCGGTTCTGAATCAGAAGAGGGGGATTTAGTATAGCTCATTTCATTATTCCCGTCAATAAACCCAGACAAATCCTTTTTGAAATCGCAAATCGAAATTTACGGGGTCTTTTTTTGGAAAGGATGTAAAATGATGATGATGAGCCTGAATAAAGTCGGGTTCAGGGCTTTTTTCATAAATATAACTGCCTCCGAGCATGAACTTCATGACAAATTCGTTTCCATGGTTAATATGCTTTCAGGTCAATGGACGCAAGATGGCCCTTCCTAGTTTTCCTCAGGAAAAATGTCCCCCAGTTAAGCGAGCCTATAAAGATAATGCCGCGAAGTTGCCTACCAAACTTGTCCGTACACAAATAAACTAAGCCACGTTAAACGGCTCTTTTGGGTCTTGAAGTTTTCTCCGAGATGTCTCTGATGCTGGGCCTAAAGATTAAGCAAGGCCTACTATACAGTTACGT
>JALZES010000010.1 GCA_030861915.1 Thermoproteota archaeon | reverse complement strand
TTCTTTATTTAACGGTTTTTCTCTAAACCTTTTTATCTCTATTACATCGATGCCAACATTCATTCTTCTGGATTCACTGCCTTTTTTTAAATTCTACCTCAGGTTTGTTATTCTAATACTAGGATTCTTTCTTGCCATATAGTTCTGGCGCCGGCTTTTTTGGTTAGGCGTTCTTACTGACCTGGTATGTTTTCCACAAAGCTTGAATCAAGGTATTCTCCCGAACATGACTTCCTGGTTTGAAGATAACTGAGGTACTAATGGTACAAATATTTCCTATAACTGCTCCAAAATGATCCATCCCAGTATCTATTGCCTTACCTTTGTCAATCTCATAAGTTATCCTTTCTTCTTGAGGCAAGACGTTGTCTGTTGCTGAATATGCTCCGAACCAAACATTCTCTCCGATCAAGCTATCTACTATTACGTTTTGATGTGGTATTTTATCGTGACCGGTGAAATACGATCTACCTACCTCACAATTAAATCCTATACGTGTATCATCGCCTATCATACAGTTTCTAATAAGTGAACTCATACCAACGAAACTCCCTTTGCCAATGTATGTAGGCCCTTTTATTTTACAAAAATCATCAATCGTAACACCATCTTCAATCATACACGGACCATCAATAATGGTTGACTTGGCTATCGATACATTTGGAGATACTGATGCTTCTGTCAGTTCCTCTCGCAAAATTCTTTGAACTATATAATGAAAGTCCCATGGATAAACAATAGGAGTTACTAAAATGTTATCCTTTTCCAATTGTGAATACCACAAAGCTGAATTTAATGGCATTTCTAGGCGATTCATATTTCCCTTAATGGACATCTTAAAACTACGAGCAGAAGTACTGGTATCAGTTGGTATGTCATCATCATCATCGTTATTAGTATTATTAGTATTATCAGCATTATATTCATCCACACTAATTTCGGGAAAGTTATCTTGAATCAACCTTAATACAGTTCTGCATTCAGAGGGTGCCTTAATTCTGTGAATATTCAAAACCCCATTGACCATACCCAAGTTTCTCACTATGAGGGGCTGATTTAGCACTTTAAGTGAAGACACAGACGCCTCGTCGTTGTCTATCAATAATGAGTCTAAGTAATGCTTAGAAAGAAGAAAGATTAGCTCCAAGTTGAATGTAACATACAAAAATAAGATAAGACTCATTTAAACTTAATAAACGGCTTGCATACGGATTGGACTCGTTTCAAGAGCCTTTTGCTCCAAGAGAGCAGAAGTAAAATAAACTCAGGAGAAAAAACGTCAGACTCAAGTTTACTCAACCTCTTATAGCGATTTCAACCAAGATTGTCAATCCGTAACCCGCCTATATTACTAGTCACTAAGCAATTGAAATAATCCCTGAACAGGACTTATGCATATACTTACATCCTTAAAAGTAATCGATACTAAAGGAATGGTTATCTCGAACTAATTGTTTCAGGCTGGATAGCTGCTCGCAGGCAGAGGGCTCGACATATATTTCATTCCAGTACCTTAAACACAACATCTTTCTATATTCTGTGATACGTATCTCTTCACCTAGGACGCTATTGCGATAGGTGATGTCAGGCTCATTTATTCCTGCCACCGCTCGTATTGGCAAAGTCGCTGAGAATCGAGGATTTATTTCAAATACTTTCGCCTCGCTTCCATCAAATTTCGCTTGAATATTGACCGCGCTACGGACTCCAAGTTTCATGGAGATCTCTTCAGCGGATTTTCGTATTAGGTCAAATGAATCTACAAACGCTTTATAGGTCTGACCAGACTTTGGAAACTTGCGAAGTGAAATAGAAGACATGACATAACTACCACTCTTATCAATTGTCACCCCGGACGTGAACTCTTCATTCCTATCATTCAGGTATTCTTGAACGATAGGTCGCCATCCGTGTTTATGTATCACCCCTAATGCATATTGCATCTCATTAGGACTGTGTACGACATAAAAATGCAATGACCCATACCCTTCTCTAGGCTTTACGACCAATGGAAAGCCGAATTTTTCGATAAATTCTTCTTTATCTTCAGGCAAACACGATATTGCTCTTGGTAGATTGTACCTGTCCAAAAATTGAAACGTTTTCCATTTGTCTCTCGCTGTATCAATTACATCGGGAGGATTGGTCATTACAATTGCATTAGAACTGGATTCAAGATCTGGTTTTGCATTAGCAACTGCTGCCAACTCAGCATCAGAGCCAACGTAGACGGCTTGAATTTGATGTTCAGAAAGTATCCTCTTGATCGATCCTATATAATCTGCAGAAGAAGCCGGAGGGATTAGTATGCCACGGTCGCATCTGTATAACCCCGCTGCCTGGTCGTTCATATCTGTGCCGTATATTTTATACTTTACCGGCGAAATAGCAGACATATTTGCGAATTTCAACGACTTGACTATTCCCTCTCCTACAATGCCTCCTACGGCGGTGACCAAAACGTTTGCAAATATGGACTTTTGTCCCATATTCTCTTCTTGTTTGTAAGAACTATCTATCTATTTTTGTAGGGATAGCTTCCGAGCTTAGGACCGAAGGGATAGTAAGGTTGTTATTTTCGATCAAGTTCTGCCGCCACTGGCATTCGGTATTTTTCATTCCAAAGTTTATTCCGTAATCTAAAAAACATGGCTTAAGTTGCAGGGTGTTCTTGACCTTCTCTACCAACTTTATCATGCTATGTATCTTTCGTTGTTGTTCCTTTAACTGAAATAGTCGCGAAAGCACAGCCTCAATTGGCCGTCCTTCGTGTACTAATCTATCCCTTTCAATTAGCAAGGGTTTTATTTCTTTATTCCTCGCAGAATCTTCCATTTTTAGTTTTTGCAAGTAATCTATGACGTCTGCCATTTGCTTCAGCTGCACATGTTCTAACGCTTCCGACTGACCAAACCCTATGTACTTATCATCGGATGGCCATACTACAGTTAAAGGCATTTTCACTGCTAGTTCCTTAAAAATGAGGCTGCCCACGATTGTGTATCCCACACTGCCGCCCGTACCAGAGGCATAGCACCCAATGCCAAGTTCTCGAGATAGCAACAGCAATATGGGAATCGCTCGAGGAGAAACTTTTTGAATAACGTCTTCTGAAAGCCTTAGTTCTTGAGCATTTTTAAAACTTATCTGAAGGTCACTTTTACATGACATACACTTTCCGCTGAGTATGATGCCTAGATCCACTTTGCGTACCTTTGCTGAAGCTTTACTCCCGCACTTACAGTGAATCCAAACTGGAGCATTTAGGTATGCTGTAGAGCTAACACCGGTATTTATATTGCGCTGAGTAAAAAGCCTTTCAGCATTTTCCACAGCGCTTGAATATCTGTCGTAATTGGAGAGCAGGAACTCAAAACCCTTATTGAATACAGGTGAGATGTCAGAGAGCCTAACAAATAATGTCTTGTAACCCCAGATATTGTTTACCACTTTAGACTGGAAAAAAGCATTAAAATCTGCGTGACTCTTTGATCTGCCAAAGGCATCCTCAACCTCGTCCCATACATCATAAAAGTTCCGCAGTAGAACTGTCTTGTCATAGTTACTCGATGCATTTTTTATCCATAGCTTTATTTGCTTTTTCCACGAGTCTAGGATAGCTTTAGAGGGGCGCGCGGTAGCGCAAACCATCTGCCATCTCTTTGAATTGTTAACAGGAGTTCTAATTTCCAGAATTCCGCCTTTATGTCTGATGCTGGGTAGCTGTGCTGTGCGAATCCACATATCATCCATAAAATCATGGTCTACGATTAGAAAGAGATTGACCAGCCTGGCATTAGAATTTTTGGATTCAGCCATATTTCTTAGCGTTTCAAGTAATAAGATTTTCTTGTAGACTCCTCCGTATGCAAAGAGGTTTGGCTGATGTATCGAAACAAGAATTTTTGAGGACGGGTTATCGAGAAGCCCTATTGAGTGACTAACGCCTGGGCTCAGCGTGTTAGCTTGAGCATGAAAATGTTTTACATGTTGACCGAGTCGTTTTCTGTTTGCAAAGGTGTATTCATTTGCGGAATAATTTTCGGCAAATTTTGAAGACAGCAAGATACTTATTGCTTCGGACAGGGTGTCGGGAATAGACGAAATGTAATTAGAAATGGTGGGATTTTCCATAACACTGAATTTTGAAAACAGACTCTGGACTCGCATAGTCATATGTTCTTCTTTTGTTGTTGAATTTCCCAAGAGCATACTCAAACTCGCCTTCCATATAAATTAGTGTACATGAAGATTGTTACTTTATGCTTCTCTGTTACAGCCGTGTGGTTCTTAAGAAATCCGGATGTTTAGTTGTTAACTTCGTTATATAACAATATATTATTAAAAATTTTATCAGCTGACATCGAGGCCGCTGCAACGGCGAATCTGCAGAAAGTCATCATCGATTAAGATATGCTTACTAGGAAAGCTATTCGGCTATTTGGCTCCAAAAGAGCTCTAGTAAACCG
>JALZES010000066.1 GCA_030861915.1 Thermoproteota archaeon | reverse complement strand
GCAATAGATAGAGGAGTCGCAGGTCCCATTGAGAGTATTTCTGCCTATTGTTTTAAGCATCCGCCAGTGCAAATGGCATATTCTAGGGCTAAAGAGAACTTCATAGAGTTTGTAAATGGAACAAGGGAACGGTAAGTAAATTCCCTACTTTCTTGAAACTATAATTTCAGCACAATTAAATCTAATCCTGAATCTATCCTTAACGGTCCTTATGACCTATAAGAGGCGACAACTTCCAGCACTCCTATTAAGGCGCAGCCAACTTAAACCCCGTGAGTGAGATAATTCTCTGGTAAGAGAGGAGATTGCCAACTCTATAACTTACCAGTTAGTCGGATTCTTTATTTATGCATGGACTTTGATCCTCATTCCACGTAGGTATCGTGGTCAGTTTGCCCGTCAACTGCCATGCACATAACCGATGATCTTATTCGCAAATTAATTTCTTTTGATAACCTTTATGTAACAGCTATTTGCATCCACGATAACTTCTGTTCCTTCTGACCTCGTAAGGGAGATTAATGCTGATTGTTGTTCTCTGATATCTACAGC
Source organism: Thermoproteota archaeon (assembly GCA_030861915.1). Taxonomy (GTDB): domain Archaea; phylum Thermoproteota; class Nitrososphaeria; order Nitrososphaerales; family Nitrososphaeraceae; genus TH5893. The sequence goes on along the minus strand of JALZES010000066.1, from coordinate 10,141 downwards.
CGGAATATCTGATATGGCGCATGCAGAGGCAGTAATCGTGTCGGTCCTCTTCATACATATGACTGCCAAAGGAGCAAGTCCTTTCATTTTCAAGGAATATAGAATATATGCCCCGACACTGCTTCCGACTGCATTTGGAAAAACTAAGACTCTTGCGCTAAGAGATCTGCCATATAGCTCATGTGAATAATCTTGGACTGTTCCGGTACTAGGATCTATCATTGTCAGAAAGTTAATGGGCTGCTTAGTTACGATTGGTTGTCCGTGAGCCACGCCTCCTACAATTCTTCTACATTTAATGAATAAATTTGGAAAGTCTGGTAGCCTCCTAATCGGAGTACTCGTCAACGATTGTCTTGAGATCTTTAAGGCATACTTTCACGTTATTAGAGTGATTTAGGTAATATGCAGCTTTAATACTATTTGTTATTGCGGAGTCTGTTTCTTTCTTATCGACCAAAGGCGTGAGACAACTGCAAGAATCACATACAAATCTACATCCAGATTTAACGAGTTTACTGACAATACCCCTGCTAGAGGCAATACGATGTACGTCTTTTGCGCAGAAAATCATGCAGTCTCTGCCGAACTTTTTGTCCTCTAACAGGCTTGCCAGATAGGAGAGGTCATTCATACCAAGCTGAGGGCTCCCTAGGACAATAACATCTCCGTTCTCAGAGGTGTTGAGTTCATCCTTAATTGACATAGCATCTCTGGGTTCATAGCTAATCAGTTCCTTTCCTTTTTTCTGCCCTATGGTGAACATGCCGCAGGAACCAGATGTTCCCATCGCTGCTGAGAGAGATTTTGCACTCCGCAGATTTGGCTGAGCAACGCAATCGAAATTAACGCAATCTTCACTGACCTCTTTCCCTGCAAAATAGCCAAGTAATCCCCAATCTAACTCTGTTTCAGGATGAAAAGAAGGTTTAATTGATATCTTATCGTGTCTTCGTTCCTCTGTTCTCAGGCCTGAGGAGGTTGCCTTTCCCGTAACAGAACTCGCTAGGGCACTAAGAGCGCTCTCCTTATTCGTCATGAGATCCAGCATCGAGTTTGAAAAGATAGCTGCATTGCTTTCAGCAAAACTTACTGTTGTTCTCCTAGGCATCGAGAAGATCTCGTACGGAATACAGGTAAACGAAGCAATCACACCCATTCTTTCATAAGAATTCACTATGCTCGTTTGTTTAGTTAAGAAATTTTGAGAGAGTTTGTTAGGCAACGCTCTGTCAAATCCCATAGGATTTATAGTAGTTTTCACCTTCACTCTAGCCCCTCTACTAAAATTTTCCAGAAAGGTCACACCGGCATCGCCTATGGTGTTATAATTGACTCCCGATAGATGAGCCCATTGTATATTTACTAGTCTCTCAGCCTCTGTTGCTTCTCCTATAGCAACTAAAATTCTGTAGGCAGCAGCCAAGGTTGGGCCGTAAGAGCCGTTCAGCCCCTTTTCCTCTTCATTTGTTAGCTGCATCTACTATCAACAGGTTGGGGGCTTGCTGTATAAGTATTATTACTTAAAGCTAACCAATCAAATGCCTATTCCTAAACTTAAATAAATAAATAAATAGTGTTTCTTCATGCTGTACCATATGGAATGTGCAGTTTACGATACCTATGTGAAAAGAAAAGATGGAAAGATCATGCACTTTGACGTAGTCGTTGAAGCAAGCACCCCTCACGAAAAGGCAGTTGAATACGGTAAGAAATACCTAGCCAGCGTGGGCCAGGATGGCCAAAAGATGACGCAGGAAGAATGCCAGTTTTGTCATGTGCAGGAAGCCCCTCCAATGGTACAGAGAGATATAGAATCCACAGGATATTACATACAGAAGATGGAAGGTTGCAACTAGAGAATTATCTGAGTTATTTCAATTTTTTTACCTTAACGACGTTCGTAGTAGCCGTTATCAACCCATTGCTTCATCTAAACTAATTGAATGTTGAGAGCCAGTCTATGGTTTGCTTTCTCACTTATCTAAAGTGGTAAAGTCCTCAAGACCTTACCTATTAATAGCCTGAATGTCTGTGTCAACTAGGGGATGAGGTGAAATTATGCTGCTCCAGACTGAGTTACAAACAATGAGGATCTCGCGACGAACTGACCCGATTCTTTGGTTGCATGCACAGTCTGTATGGACGGAATACAATCTGATGCATCGCTGCCACCACGGGCCTTTCCAACAGTTTATAATGTTAAACATTAATTCCTGAATCCTGAATGTAAATGGTGAAAAATGTTGGAAATTGAATACAATTATCCTCTGTATAGGCCTCCGTCAGAGGCTAATTCCCTGATATTCCAAGTTACCCTCGGTTGTTCTTTTAACAAATGTTCTTTCTGTAATATGTATAGAACAAAAGAATATCAGGAACGACCTTGGGAGGAGATTAAGGCTGAAATAGACCTTGCTTCAAATGCCTTTCCCCAGGCGAATAGAGTTTTCCTGGGAGACGGAGACGCCCTAAACCTCCCCACCGATAGACTCATTCTTATAATAGGCTATTTGCGCTCCAAATTTCCCGCTTTGAAGCGTGTAGCAAGTTATGCTATGCCCAAAAATATACTTCAGAAGAATGACGAAGATATGGATAGGCTCAGGCACGCAGGGCTGGGAATGCTTTATCTTGGCATCGAATCGGGGAATGATATCTTACTAAAAAAGGTCACGAAGGGAGCAACAGCTACAGGGATTCTCAAAGCTTGTCAAAAGGCTCAGTCGCACAAATACACTTTGTCTTGTATGGTGATTTTGGGGCTAGGAGGGCGCACATATACAAGGCAGCACACAGAGGACACGTCTAGGCTTGTGAGCGCTGTGTCTCCTGATTACCTGGCGGCTCTGAACCTGCAATTAGAAAAGGGTATCTATGCTGAATTTCTTGGTAAGTTTGGTGAACCATTCATTCCGCTGGAGGATACCGAAATCCTCGATGAGCTGGGGAGACTCATCGCGCAGATAAAACCTCAGAGACCGATAATATTTCGTGCAAACCATGCTTCAAATGTCTACTCTATAGGTGGAACATTGCCCAACGACAAGGCGAAGCTCCTCTCGCTTATAGAGGACCTAAAAAGAAGTCCAGGACTTCTAAAGCCTAAAGTCCTTCGAAGATTTTGACTTATAACCAGCGACTTCAGTTATTAGAAGGACCTAAAACTGGATTTTTGTTCCAACTATCTATTGGTCGGGCTCGCTTGGTGTAGCATTCTGACTCACTGACAAATATTGCTATTTGTATGAAAGCTAACATGAATTCCTTGCCAATTAGTTATCTATTGTTGCACGTATGTCTTCATGCCTTACATCGCTTAGCGCTAGACTGAACCTAAATGTGGCGCCTCCTTCTTCAAAGCTGTCACCGGGATTATTCTCGGCCCATATCTTACCTCCGTGAGCTTCAACAATACTCCTTGAAATAAAGAGTCCTAAACCTGTCCCTTCAAAAGACTTCGAAGCAAATTTGGAGAAGAGTCTTGGAAATATCTCCGAGTCAATTCCAATTCCCGCGTCTCGTATACTTACTACCGCCTCTTTTCGCACGTCATCTTTCTCGACGGTTATCAAGATCGTTTTTCCTTGGTTGTCTTTCGATGATTCTTTCTCCGCTTCTATTCGCTCTTGTCTGGTAAACTTTATAGCATTGCTCAGTAGGTTCGAAATCACTTGTGCTATTCTGCTCTTATCGGCTTCAACCTCTATGTCGTCTTTACCTGGCAGAAAGATCAAATTAATGCCTGTGTTGATGTTTTCAGTTTTCGTCTCAGTGTGGTCTTTAAGTATTTGATTCCGGTGGTCCTCTATGATGTTTGAAACCATTTGGTTCAGATTAAACCGCTCCTTTTTCAGTCTCAGTGACTGGCTTTCAATCCTAGTGACATCAAGTATATCTTCTGCCAATCTCTGCAACCTTTTTGCATTTCTAATTATAATATCTAACAGATCCTGTCCTTGCCATCCTGGTGCCTTAGCTAGCCTCGATCTAAGAATCTCAGACAACCCGAGTATAGGCTGTATGGGAGTCCTGAGCTCGTGAGCCGCTACATTTATGAACTCTTTCTGCATTTTCTCTTGTAGTTTAAGTTGTTCGTTGGCCAGAGCGAGGCGTTCGTTTGATTCTTTTAGCTCTGTGGTTCTCCTCTTTACCTCGCGGTCCAAGCTGCTACTCCATTTAATTATAAAGACTATAAGCACGACTACTGCAGCGCTAGTGCCTGCCAGCAAAGAAAACATCTTCATCCTCTCCGTAAAGAGAACCTGATTAATTTGCGCGTAAATCTGGGCGCTCGGTGTTACAAGCTGAATTGAGAATATGGGCTCCTTATCAATGGAAATAGCCGACTGCGTCATTAGACGTTCTCCCCTTCCGTAATCATATACCCCATGACCTGAGTGTCCAGACAATAAGCTACGTGTTAAATTGTTTAGGGTCTCATCTTGCTCAATGAAGTTCTGTACCATAGGCTCAAAAAAGCTTTCGCCTACCAGGTCCTCATTGGCGCCGTTTGCCAATATAATGCCATTCTTATCGTATGCCACCAGGAAGGGGGTGCCACTATCTTTTACATTTCCGTAGTGTGAAAAAAACTTGACCGTAGGAATAGACGTTACCACCATTCCGATATATTCCTTAGAATCCCTGTTTACAATCGGGTGAGTAATAAAAATTGTGTATATGCCTTGCCTTTCAAAACCATTGGAGAACACTGGTTCTAATCTGTTTTTGCTCTCGCTCACCCACTCTCGAAGGGACAGGTCATTGCCTACAAAGGTTTCAGAACCTCTCTGGGTTATACTTAAGGTCACAATGTCCTTTCTATCTAAAACGAACAATCTGTCAACTATTGTACTAAATTGTTGAAATTTTTCTTCCATGAGTTTTTTTGTGGCCTCACTGTAAAGCTCTCCTTGCTGAAAATAAAAAGAGCCAGCTAAACCATCTAGCATTAGCATCACAAGATTAATGTCAGATTCAATGTTCCGCGAAATACTTCGAACGGATTCAAGCTGAAGGTCTTTTTGCTGTTCAAAAAGACTACTCCTTACATTATTTTCGGTAATGCCCTGCACATAAAAAAACAACCCATAGGAAAGGACCACAATTGATATTATTGAGATGACGCCTACTTGCTTTACCTTTCCTAGAAAAAAACTTTTCATCTCGGCCTAATATTCATACTACATTGTCAGTGCTTAATCTAGTTTTTGTGCCAAGCTGGGATTTAGAAAAGATCTTTATTTATAGCGAGACGTCTCACGTGAAAGGTTTTGCAAGAGCACTGTTTACTGTTAACCAAATGGCAACCGAATAGCAATTTATGATAATTATTTGCCGCTTATTTTGTAGACCAGGTTGTGCTGAAAAGGCTTTGAGAGAGGCTTCGGTTAGTTCTTTGAAGTCTAACGGACTTACGCATGTGACCCATTGAAGCTCAGGTGTAAAGCGCTGTTAATATAGTCCCATACATAGGATTTAGTTCTGATTTCATGCAGTCGGTCCTGGCATTGGTAGTGGTCATTTTGCACGTGATTCTAAAGCTTATGTCTTATTATCCCTCGGGAAAGACGCGAGGAGTTTTTCAGTATGGCAAGTAATGTCTGCAGAGAGTGATGAGGATTAATGGGTACGAACATATCTGATGAGGATATCGAGTAGCCAATTTCTTAGACTGGTATTCAGAAGATCCAGTTGCCAGTAAGGTTTTAAAGCCTTCCTGTAGATTTAAAAAATGTGGTGTCTCTAAGACACGGAATAAATGTGGTGTTTTCGCAAGAAAGGGTTCCCGAATTGCACAGCCCAGTCATGATTTGCGGATTTCCCGGCAGCGGCTTTGTGGGGAAACTTGCTATAGACCACTTAATTCAGGAGTTGAGAGCGAAACATCTTGCCGATATTTACTCAACCTCGTTTCCCCCACAGATTTTGGTAAGGCATGATGGAACGTCCGACCTCATAAAAAACAGTATTTTTTACTTTGAAGATAGCGGGGCCGATCCGACTTCTTTGCTCCTTTTGACTGGGGATTCGCAGCCTGCAAATCCCGAATCAGAGTATCTGTTGGCCGAAGAGATCCTAGATCTCGCGTCTAAATTTGATCCGAGACAGGTTTTCACGCTAGCCGCATATATCACCGGTGTTTTTATTGATAAACCGCGAATATTCGGAACGGCAACCCATTCAGATATTGTCAAGACGTTTCAGGAAAAAGGAGTCCTTGCAATGGATGGTGGAAGCATAACAGGGATGAATGGCGTCATGATTGGTATTGCTAAAATGCGAGGAATGAGAGGTGTTTGTCTATTAGCAGAAACCTCGGGCTATGTGGTTGACGCGAAGTCCTCTAAGTCTCTCCTAGAGACCCTGCTTTCAATTATTGGTATGAAGGTCGACATGACAAATTTAGAGAAGCGAGCAAAAGACACCGAAGCGCTGATACAAACTATTGAGCAACAGATAGCAGGACGGACAGGAAGGATGGTAGAAGGAGCTCAGCCTCCATCTCAAAGTACATCATCAAACACTGGCTACATCAGTTAACACAAACAGCAATCTTGTCAGAGCTTCTTTAGTTTTCCGTATCTCCCGACGTTGAGGCTGGTTTCTCCTCGGAACTCCTGCGTGTAACCATTTTCAACATAAACCTGGTCTCCCTCTTTCACCATATTCAGCTGCTCGTCCCACAAAGAAAGCTTAATACTTCCTGTTTCATCGGTAATAGTAGCATCTGCAACTTGGGCTGTTCCGCCGGATTTCAGATTGACATTTCTTGCTTCTGCAATATTTTCAACTCTCCCTTCTATGCTAATTGCACGCATGCCTGGTTTTAGCTCATTGATCTTCATTCCTCTGATAATTTACGACGTTGGAATAATAATCTTCTGCACAACTAGAGATGCACATCCAACCCCTGCTGTGAAATTTGTATTCTGAGAATTAGCTAGATCAGAGCTATCTGGGCTAACTAGGCCCGACTAGGTATCTAAGTACTCTACGAGGGAAATCTATACGGTGAATGATTTCTGTCAACGCAAGGATGAAATAAGGAGTTGAATAATCGACCACCGAGGAGGGATAGCGAAGCCTGGTCAAACGCGCAGGACTCAAGATTAAAAGCGAATGGATGATCAATTCATCTTTACTGGGTGATCCCGTCCTTTAGGGGTTCGTGGGTTCGAATCCCACTCCCTCCACCTTATTCGGTTTATTGAGAGATAGAGACAATTGTTGCGGGCAATCAAATGAAGTTACCTATCTTACTTTTCGTGCTTTTAAATGAAGGGCGAGAAATCCTTATGCCTTTGGTAGTAATGATGTTATAGAATTCTGGAAGAGAGTATACAAAACCAATGTGGGCGCAATTAGTATTTTCATCAAGAGAGCAGTACAACTGCTCATCCTTCAGAAAAACTTCCGCTACCTTGTTTCTCTTATTGTCTTTAACGATTATTCTGTTTTGCTCAACGTCAATTTCTTCCATAAACGGGGCATGCCTCGTGAATGCTTCATATTTAGTCATTGTTTCTTCCATCATGCTTGTAAGATATCCAGAGAAACTCGTAATTCCTTTTAATTCTAAACCTTTCTTGTTTTTTTCGTAAGTTTCAAAGAACCTGTTGTATACGTGCTCGCTTACGGTAATGGATTTGAAGCCAGATTTTGGCATCTTATGACTTACGGTCATCTCACCGATATAAGACTTCCTAGAAGAGTATATGGTCAAGGTTCCAAGTCTTACGAATGCCAATGGTATGGCCTGTATACGAAAGACCATTGTGTGACCGGCCCATGGATCAGGGCTAGAAAACATCATAAAGTGGCCATATTGGAATCCTTTTCTTCCTCTGCAGATGCTACTCGTTCACGTGGATTTCTATTGTCTAAGGCTATAGAATAATCAGTTATGAATATCAAGCGATATAGAGCGATCTTTAGGAAAGTTCTAGCGACTGCTTTGGTTTACTAAGAGATTCTGATTTCTAGAAAAACTATGTTAAAAAATGCTGGACCGGCTCTTTGAATGGCTTATAATCATGTACTTGGATAAAAAAGTAAGTGAGCAAGGGATTACCACTAACAAAGAAAACCTAAGATGCGCAGAATGCAAGAGCGAATTGGTGATTTTCGACATGGTCTCCAATGAGCTTGTATGCAGCGCGTGTGGTTGTGTCGCGAGCGATAAATACTATAACGATGAGCACAGCGCAACCTATACCACTCAGTCGGAATTTCGCGACAGATCCAGAACGGGAATGCCTGAGTCACTTGCTGTTCATCATAAGGGATTGTCTACCCTCATAGGAGTAGGAGACACCGACGCCAGGGGAAAGGCATTAGAACCAGCACAAAAAGTAAAAATTCAGAGGCTACGCACCTGGAATAATAGGTCCCAACTAAACGATTCGATTTCAAGAAATCTCGAGAAAGCCTTAAAATTTCTGAATAACTTCGGTGATAAATTGTATCTAAGTCAAGCAGTTCTGGAAAGTGCGGCCTACATCTACAGGAAGGCGGCAATAAAAAAGCTTGCGAAAGGCAGATCGACTCTAGGTCTCGTTGGTGCAGCGTTATACGCAGCTTGCAGGGAAACTGCTACCCCGAAGACCATAGCAGATATCGCGGGTGTATGTAATCTATCCAGTAAAGACATCATGTCACATTATAAATTAATACTCAGGGAGCTCTCGTTACAAATGCCAGTTCTGCATGGTCCCGATTATGTCACGCTTATATCAAACAGACTAAATTTAAGCGAAAAGACAAAGCGAGAGGGACTGAGAATTTATTCCCAAGTGCAACAACACAGAATCTCCATAGGAAAGAATCCAAGAGCACTAGCAGGAGCTGTGATCTATTTGGCTTCTCAAGCCTGCAATGAATTTCTCAGACAGGTTGAAATTTGTCAGGTTGCGGATATATCCACTGTTTCCTTGAGAAAGCGCTGCAAGGAAATCAAGTCAAACATTGCGATATAACTTAGACCCTATAGATTTGGGAGGACAGATCTACAGCATCATTTATCGATTTAAGTTCCTGCTCATTAGTAATAATATAGGCGGCTTGAAAGGTAGGGTATGGCTCTTGACAAGAGAACAGGGTTATTACAGCGCCATCGTGGTCGATTCTGAATCCTTGGCATGGTTCATGCCCTCTTACAATAACCCTGGCTTTTGAAAGTTTCAGCCATTTCCTAGAGATTTCAATTCCAAAATGTTTGCCTATGCCTCTTCTAGAGTATTCCCAGCCTTCATTATTTCTTATACCTTGTCGTGGGTCGTTCCATAATATTTCTTCCATAATGCTGTTATTAGCATATGTCTGTTCTGCAGTACAAATGGTGTCTTTGAAGGTGTAGTCAAAGTTTCCCGTAGGCACGCCGCCATGCACAAGAAAGAGCGAGCCTTCAATTAGTGTTGCAAGAGTTAGTAAACGGAAAAAGGGCAAAATTTTTTCATTATAAATCAGTTTTCCCCTATGATAGCCATATTGTTTAATCACTTCAGTTGGCAAATCATGAGACGGAAAAGGAAATTCAATAGGCGCCTCATGATTTCCGCGCATCAAGATAACAGATTCCGGGAATTTTTTTTTGAGAGAGCATATTGCAAATAGTACGGCGATAGAATTGGCGCCCCTGTCAACATAATCACCCAAGAAGATTAGCTTATTGTGTGAGTTTCCTAAAAAGACTTCAACATTTATTTCCTGTAAAATATGCCAGAGTGTGGTTATGTCACCATGTATATGTCCAACTATTGCCAATTTTCGTGGTACATATAGCTCGACAAAGGACCCCTTAATCATTCCTCCCATTATACCTCCTGTTTTTCTCTCCCTCTGTAGAATTTCTATGACGGTGTCTAGGGACTGTGTGAGGTCGCGCTCATCCACTCCTTCCGAGGCGTATCCTAAATCCCCAACACTCAAGATGTTGTGTGACACGATACGGGCTTAAATAAATTTAAGTCTCTATCCTGTATATGATTAACCGATGCAGCATTTTGAGTAGGGCCATCAGCTTGTGTTAAACCAAATTCAATGGGCTGCAAAATATCCCTCATTTAAAGAAAACGAAGCAGACCAAGCTGCGATCGACCCTGTGGAAGTGCAGGATGAAAGGTGCTCAGTTCGGGCG
>JALZES010000094.1 GCA_030861915.1 Thermoproteota archaeon | reverse complement strand
CACGATAAAATACCACATCAAAACGTAATAGTAGATAGCTTGATCGGAGAGAATGTTTGGTTCGGAGCATATTCAGCAACAGACAACATCCTGCCTCAAGAACAAAGGATAACTTATGAGATTGACGAAGGTAAGGCAATAGATACTGGGATGGATCATTTTGGAGCAGTTATAGGAAATAATTGTACTATTAGTACCTCTGTTATCTTCAAACCAGGAAGTCATGTTCGGAAGAATACCTTGATTCAAGCTTTGTGGAAAACATACCAGGTCAGTAAGAACGCCTAACCAAAAAAACCGGCGCCAGAACTATATGGCAAGAAAGAACCCTAGTGTTAGAATAACAAACCTGAGGTAGAATTTGAAAAAAGGCAGTGAATCCAGAAGAATGAATGTTGGCATCGATGTAATAGAGATAAAAAGGTTTAGAGAAAAACCGCTAAATAAAGAGAATGCTAGCTTTTATCATTCGATTTTTACTAAGTCAGAATTATTGTATTGCACCAAGTATTCTGATCCATACCCACATATCGCAGGTATCTTCGCAGCAAAAGAATCCGTACTAAAATGTCTTGTCCGACCTATCAAAATGATCGAAATAGAAATTAGTCATAATCGAGGTGGAAAACCCAGTTTAGCGATTCACTCCAGGAAGAAAAGAGCTGTGCAGGCGAGAATATCAATCACACACACACAGTCAATTGCAGTAGCAGTTGCTGTTACAAGTTTATAGATAGACTTTTAATGACCTTAGAATTGTCATCGTTTGGATGTATACATTCCATATTGTTCTTACTGCCTTATTGCATCAATGAAGAGTGATCTATAGTTGAAGCGAAGAGATTTGTATTCGATATTTGAAGGACGAATTTCTTTTATTTTTCCAGACATCATTACCACGAAGAATGCACGAATAGAATAGCGGATCAAATTTTTAGCCGTTACTATTAGAAGTACTAAAAAATTGTTGTTCAAATTACTAAATATATCCGCTCATTCCCTCACTAACACCTTCAAAACTCCATCTACGAGGACCTTTCCAATACTATCTGTGACTGTTGCCTTAACAGTAATAATTCTAGTGGCGCTGCTCTTATCCATGACTCTTCCTTCGACTACAATTTCTTGATTCAAAAAGCACGGTAAGAGATGTCTTAAAGAATATGAAAGCAATAAACCATTTTTGCCAGGAAGATGCATGCCTATCAAGCGAGAAAGAAACGATCCCACTAACATACCGTGGCATATTCTGTGTCCAAGGGTAGTTGTCCGAGCATATTTCTCATCCATATGAATCGATGAGTAATCCCCTGTAAGTTTTGCGAATTCCTCTACCATTGATTCTGTTACTTTTATTCTGAAGTGCTTAGTAAGACCAGGCTCAATATCGGCCAGTCTGAATTGCGCGACATTTAGCTTCTCATTCATCATTAATCAATATACCATATTTTCCAAGGCTTTTTTTTATGTCACCTACCTTTTTAACACTCGTCAGGTCCTCAAGAACAAACTTTACAGAAAATCGCGTTTCAAGTTCGTCAGCCAATATCAATCCATGAAACGAATCCCAGTTTTCAATAGTTTCTGGGCTTGATTCATCATTAATCCTTGAAACAGGAACGGACATAACTTTTGCAATGATATCGTAAAGTGTAGAGGACTTTATTCTGCTATCAACTCTAAATTTTTTGCCATTTCAAACGGAACATCAGGATAATATACCCAATCTTCTCCTTCCTTTTCGAAACCTGAATTGGGAAGAAAACTTTCGCAAGGTTTGTTCTTCTTAGTCGGTATGTATCGACCTCTTACCTTCTTTATGCCTTCCTTTCTTGCCTCGCTCAGGATGTATGACATGATGCCATATTCTATCCTTCTCCCCATCACCCTACAGCTCAAAAGAAAAGTTTCTATGCTCCATTCTGAATACTCAGGACTCTTCTGTAAGATAAATACTCCTGTGACCCCGTTATTACCGAATTTGTCTGCGGTTTGGACACATCCCACAAACATATTTTTATCCTGAGAGAATTTCAAGATATCTTCCTCTTGAAAACGTTTGGTCGTAAGGTTAAATTGGTTAGTCTTTAGCACAAGCTGAGAAATCCTAGGGATTGTAAATTTATCAGCCTTTATTATTTTTATCTTTATGCCAAGCTGGGAAAGAAAGTCATCCAAATTACTGACTGAATTCTCCAGTTGACTCCGCTTTCTCTCCTCGACATACATTCGACCCCTCTTCTTGTCCTCTTCTGTGATAGAGAAAGTATTGAAATCATTGAGACTCATGAGCTTTTGAGTATAAAGCGCAGGGTCTCCAGGCAGATCGACGGTTATAACCTCTGGTAATGCCTTTGACATCACTTCTCTGTTTATAGGGTCGTCATCAAAGTAAACTAAACTGTCAAGGCCAATATTCAGTTCCTCTGCTATTGACTTTATATTAGAGATCTTATCATTCCAGTTGATTTTGATGCTTGCAAAATTCTCTTCTCTGAGGACCATATGTGGATGCTCCCTGATTACCCTCAACGCTTCGTCCTCATTGTTTCTACTATTAATCGCGAGAATTATTCCTCTTTCGTTAAGCGCTTGAATGACGCGCTGGAACTCGAGGAAAGGCATCCCCGAGGGTTGTGGAGAGAGTTTAATTCCTTCAAATCCATCTTCCCCTACAATACCCCCCCACAGAGTGTTATCGAGGTCAAGCACCATACATTTACGGTTTATTCCTAAATCAGCTTTGATATAACCCATTAATTCTTCCGCCAAATAAGGGATATAATTC
>JALZES010000087.1 GCA_030861915.1 Thermoproteota archaeon | reverse complement strand
CTCCTGATTGCTGCAGTTGCAGCAGTCCTGACCTTCAAGATTTACCTTCTGCTATACGTCATTGATTTTACGCTTGGAATTTACAGTTTCTTTTCTAGTTTTGTGTTATTAAACATAATCATATTTTCTTACATAGGATACCGGGATCCGTACGAAAAAGTTAAAAATAATCCCCTTCCTAAGAATCCTCCACTATTTTCAATAGTAGTACCAGTAAAAAATGAAGAGGAAGCCATTAGAAATTGCGTCGAATCGTGCCTCAAACAGTCTTATGAAAATAAAGAGATCATAGTAGTTAACGATGGCAGCACAGATAAGACTGGTCAGATTCTGGAGGATATCAGAAAGGAATGGGGTACCGATAAGCTACGAATCTTTCATTTATCAAGGAGTGTAGGCAAGAAGCAGGCAGTAGAAGTAGCAAGCAAAATTGCTAGAGGTGAGGTATATACTTTTATGGATAGCGATTGTGACATGGCTCACGATGCAGTAGAAAAGGCAGCCAAAATCTTCATTGCAAATGACCAGTTAGGAGCGCTAACTTCTCACGGGAGAGTGCGTGGCGCGCATGGCGGAAACTTGCTTCAGAAAATGCAAGACGTATATGTTGACTCCGCATGTAGAGCAGTAAAAGGAGCTGAGACTAGCTTCTCATCAGTCACTTGTTGTTCTGGTTCACTAAGCTTCTATAGAAGAGCAGCAGTTCAGCATTTTATCCATGAATGGGCACATGATAAATTTCTGGGAATGGAATTTAAGTTTTGTACTGATAGACGTATGACCGCTTATGTGCTGGGAACAAAGCCACCTAAAGGGGGGCAAACCCGTGATGTAAATCAAAATGATTATGAGGAACCAGAAAATAGCGATTTCGATAATAGCGGTAAAAATAAGAAAATGAGTGACGAGGGCGATCCCAATGCTCTACCCATACTTCAAACTGGAAACGATGATTTGCAAACACTTAGAATAACCTCTGACCCAGACCTTGATAAAAAACAAGATCTTCCAAGTCATTCATATTGGAACGTCCTTTATACTCAGAATATAAGAGTAAATATCGGAGTACCCACCAAGCTATCAGATTTACTAAAGCAACAAACACGATGGAAGAAAAGCTTCATTAGAAGTCTGATTTCAACAGGCGGAATGTACTGGAGAAGGCCTTTCTGGATAGCCCTGTTATATTATATACAAACAGTCATGAAATTTGTTCGCCCCTATGTTTTATTTCATGCGGTATTTATGCTTCCGCTAGTCGGCGACTTTAGATCTACTGGGCTTTGGTTCTTGGGAATCATGTTTACGGGCATGATCTATGCAGTAGACTTTAGACTACGCAACCCAGGAGATCCTCTCTGGTTGTATCGGCCGATATTTACCATCCTAACGACCTTTGTATATACCTGGCTATTACCATATGCTGCGCTAACTATTAAAAACAAAGCGTGGAGATAGTGGCGACGATTGACACACCATCGCCTTTATTGTTATATTAATAATAATGATAGCATTAGTGGCACCAAACAGTTTGGAATAAAAAAATAGATGACAAAGCAAACGATTCCTCGTAAAGAAGTCAAAAAAAGAAGATGGGACACTATTTTTATCGGAACTCTCATGTCCATAGCTTTTTCTGTATTAATGATGCGATACACCGGTTACTGGCCTTGCGAAATAATAAGTACCTTAAAGATCGAAGATTTAGTGTCCTGCAGCAGGTCTCCTCAAGACAACCTAGGAACAATATATACGTCTATACAGCAGGGCGCGGTTTGGATAGCAAATTTGGCTCAGTAGTGGTGGATAGGACACTTCCTTCCGATTCTCCATTTTCTATTACAATCTCTTCATAATAGCGGACCACTGTTATCTCTGATATCTTAGGGGGTTTGACCTCGATTCCTTCAACCAAATCAAGTATCATCTTTGGGAAGTTGGCGCCTGCCAGAGTTGAAAAGATCGTCCCGCCCCCGAGCCTCGAGTTTATTTCTATTAGCCGGAGTTGTCCCTCGGACGATTCCTTCATCTGGATACAACAAGGGCCTCTAATTCCTACATCATGGGCTATATTCATACAAGTAGTCTCCAACTCAGCATCTCTAACTATTCTGCCCTTAGTTGAGATGCCAGCCTTTGTTTGCAATCGTATCCTCGGCACCGCAAGAATGGGTTTTTTGCTCATATCACAGAGCACGTCTACAGTGTATTCAACTCCGGGCAGAAATTCCTGAAAGATAGTATTTCCAAAATTGAACTCGACATACTTTAGATCCGCCTCATTGTATACCTTTATAATGTCGCGACTTCCTTTGCCGTATCTGGGTTTTGCGATAACAGGAAACGATCTGACTTTGTTCGCGTCAGCAGTCGTAAAGGGAAGATCATACTTGCCAGACATCGTTTTGTATGTTAGAATTTTGTCTCTGCATATTTCTAGGGTATCCCTGTCACTTACGACAGCTGTTGCGCCTATCTTTGCCAACTCTTCGCGGTTCGCACTGTAAGGATAAATATCATATCCTGAGCTCGGCATCAGAATCCCGATGCTGTGCTTCTTTACTATTTCGTAGAGTCTTTTGACATAGTACTGAGCATCTGCTTCGGGTAAGATTTCGTTTACGTCAGCCATAAAAAAGCCCGGGGACAGTGATGTAGAGTCAGTCGCTACTATTTTGCCCGGGAAGTTGGCCATCCTTAGGGATTTGATGGTATTTATTCCTGCAGGAGCGGCTGACCCGGGAACCAATACGACTCGAGACTCGGACAAACTAGAATTCAATCAAAAATACTTATTGTGAGTATATGGAATTACAATTTATAAGTATCGCTATATTCTTCTACTCGTGTTATGTTCTAGCATTATTGTTTATATTTATGAATAACATTTTATCTTCGACAGTAAGTGACGCTCGACATTCTGGAGGACTATCATGTTCATTCCAGTTATAATGATCATTCTGCTTTAGATCTGACCGTAAAAAACGCCCTGGACAGAGCGGCAGAGGTAGGATTGAAGACCTTAGCATTTACAGAGCACGTCAGAAGATCGTCGTCCTGGGTTCCTCAATATATACAGGAAATAAAGAACTTCCGCGAAAGTTCAATGACTAACGTCGTAATCGGCTTTGAAGCGAAAATTTTGGCTGATGGTTCTATAGACTGTCTTGAAGAATACAGTGAAGCCTATTTTATAATAGCCAGTTTCCACAGCGTGTACTCTGATAAGAAAAAATGGATGGATGCACTTATAAAGACAATCGAAAATCCTCATGTAAACGTAATTGGCCATCTCGCTCCTGAACCGACTTTCCATATCGATAGTAGAGAAATCGACTTTATAGCATCCAAAATAGTTCTGCATGAAAAGATAGTGGAAATCAATGCTAAGTATCATCGGCCTCCCAGAGATTGGATTCTTTCCTTCAGAGAGAAGGGAGTAAAGTTTCACCTAGGTAGCGACGCGCATTCCGTCTCTGAAATAGGTCGGTTTGAAAAAGTTAGTGATCTTATTCGTCTGCTTGACTAGGATAGTCGCAGGAGCTAGAGTTTGTGTTGGCCCGTCGATCCATCACGCCCCCGAGACGGTTTACTAAAGTTCTTTTGAGCCAAAGACGTTCTTTAGAATTCAATATCTCAGTATCCGAGATTATAAATATGATGTCCATGGTCGAGAAAGGCTGAACAATAAGGGAACTCAGCTCTTCTGGCAATAGAAGCCGAATAGTTTTCCCAGTAAGCGTATTTTAACCGATGATGACTTTCCGTAAATTCGCCGTTTGGAGAGGCCTCAATGT
>JALZES010000061.1 GCA_030861915.1 Thermoproteota archaeon | reverse complement strand
TCTTTATTCTCTACGGCTATTGTGTCTCCTACCTTTACTGTAAGTGGAGTAGGTTCATAGGCAGGATTTCCTTGTACTGATGCACCATTAGGAATTGTAAGTGTTGCCGCCGCAGCAGCAGTAGTAGCAGTCGTCGTATCATTCGCCCCTCCTCCTGTTTGTGATTCACCCCCTACAGATGCGGCCTGAGCTGTTGACGTTTCGGCTGTCTCAGCTGTCGGTTCTTCGACAAACAATTTTGCCTTCATATTATAATGGAGTAATCCACAATATTCTCTGCATTGAATCAAATATTCCCCGGATTTATCAAATAGGTTCCATATAGTATTTACTCTGCCTGGGACTACATCTAGCAATACAGTAAAATCGGGAATGTTAAAGTCATGAATCACGTCCATTGAAACAAGTTCAAATTTATATGGTACTCCTCTAGTTACATGCAATTCTCCCACCTCTTGTCTACCGTCTTCGTGTTCAAAAGTCCAGAACCATTGCTGGCCTGTGACCTTAATGGTCTCAGCATCTACTGGCGCATGCTCTAATAGTCGCTCCACATTCCAGGATTCGGCCCCTACATAAGTAAGAAGACTGACTACAACCCCGACATAAACCCATTCAACGGTAGCATGTCCCATTAACGGTGCATGCCCTCCAGCGGCTCACGGGGCTTGTTTTTCCTGTTAGACTCGCGAAAACGCCAGCACACATAGATAATGGTACCTTGAACCACGGAACCGACTACAAAGGCTACTACCATCAGCCTGTAAAATACACCCCAAATCTCAACTCTTCTAACAATAATCTCCTCAGGGGCGGACCCTCCCGCAGGCGCTTGATCTTGCTGCTGTGCTGACTCTTGGGCAAGTGCTGATTGTCCTAAATTAAAAATGTAGCTTGTAAAGGCTACTGATATGACAGGAGTTAAAACTATAATTAATAACCACTTGCTAGCATTTGTCAATTTAATGCTTGGACTCATACTCTTCTGAATAGTCCTCCTTGCCAAATAGATTGATGTATCTAATTTAAGGCTTTTGAAATTATTCGTCTAGGTATCTAGGCATCCCCATCACATTAACTCCTGTAAGAGTATATGCTTTCTCATCATTTTTTAGAACAGTTAGCGATGCATTTCGTATCTGCCATTTATATAGAGACTCAGGTTTTAGATCTAATAGGATAGCAATTGCTGCTTTGATAGGGTCTAAATGAGAAATCATTAAT
The DNA here is from genome assembly GCA_030861915.1 of Thermoproteota archaeon. Classification (GTDB taxonomy): domain Archaea; phylum Thermoproteota; class Nitrososphaeria; order Nitrososphaerales; family Nitrososphaeraceae; genus TH5893. The sequence goes on along the minus strand of JALZES010000061.1, from coordinate 2,604 downwards.
ACATTCTTATCTGTGTATGCTTCTGCCATCTCATCCAAAATATTTTTTATTCTTTGCTTTATGGAGGCAAATGATTCCACTCCATAAGGTATTAGCGCTGCCTCATTCTCTGTATAGAATTCTAAGAAAAGATTTCCGTATTTCAAGATTATTTCCTCATAGTTCATGCCAACAAGCTTGCCAAGTTCTATCTCGTAAAGCCGCTCATCGATTTGGTAATCCAAGCCTAGGTATTCGCAAACAATCTCTGCAGTTTCAACAGTACGAACTACAGGACTAACCAGTACTTTGTCAATTGAAATACCTCCGAGATATTTTGCCGTATCGAGAACCTGGTATTTACCGTATTCAGTAAGATGAGACTCAATATGTCGTCCAACTAGAATTCTATTCACGTTATTGTCTGCCTGGCCATGTCGCATTAATATCATTAACGGCAATTAAAATCATAAAAAATTCATCAGCGTACACTATTAATAATTTTCATTATCTTGGCTGATAGACAAGTCCAGTAGAACTTGATGATATTCGAGAAGAGTAGGTTGAGAACCTTAATATCATAACGGTTACTATCTCAATTATCATGAGGATAGGAATTATTGGCGGGACTGGCGGGATGGGGGAAGGTTTTGCGCTAAGGTGGTGTTTTAGACATGACGTCATCGTAGGCTCAAGAGACGAACAGAGGGCCAGAGAGGCTGCTGGTAAATATAAAACTACAGCTCAAGAGGCATACGGAAATAGTATGACTGGCAGCATTACAGGTCAGGATAATATTTCATTAGCACAATCCTGTGACGCTTTGATATTATCTATTCCATATGAAAATACAGTTGATACCTGCAATAGAGTTGCACAGGACGTAAGTAGCAACTGTGTTATAGTATCACCTATTGTACCAATGTTAAGAACAGATTCAGGGTTCATCTACATTCCCATAGAACAAAAGCAGAAGCCTGCGGCAGAAATAGTTGGAGAGATACTGGCCCCTAGAGCTAGAGTCGTTTCAGCATTTCACTCTATCTCTGAGGTTAAATTAAAAAACATAAGACAAGGTTTGGATGCAGACACGTTTCTCTGTGGCGATGACCCAAATCACGTGGCAATAATTGAAAACCTAGTCTCAGAGATAAATGGACTTCGCTCACTATATTTGGGTCCATTGTCATTATCATACCAGGCAGAAATCCTGACTCCTATGATATTAAACGCAGCCAAAAGAAATAAAATGAAAAATCCAGGAATAAAACTGGTGCATTAAACTAATGAGAAGCAGTAGAGTAGGAGGACACAGGAGAGATCCTAAAGGAAAAAATTGGATGACAGCAATGGGGATTCTCTTTATTGTGATGGCTGGAATCATCGCATTAAGGAATCTTTATTTAATTACAACCGAGCTTTCATTTGGTTTTTATCTCGATAATTATACCAATGCTGAAATTACAAATGAGAAATTTGTTATTGTAATGGTAATCGGGGGAGGACTCCTTATCCTCTGGGGTTACTTTAAAAAAAGCAAGGATGACGAAAAAGACACTTATGATGAAGATGGCTGGAGGAGCTTCGATTATAGTAAGAAGAAATAAGCGGTAGCTAGTCTCATTTTAACAGATTGTCTAGTTGCGTTATAATTTAATAGTAGTTTACAATCATAGTACTCTGAACATAATTGGGACTTATGAATCGTATTTCAACTGTGATTAAACAAAAGGCGAACGTAATAATTAACAAATATGAGGATCCGAGGGAAGCTTTAGATTATTCATATACGAAGCAAATTGAGCTCTTAAATAAATTGCGTAGAGATATTGCAGAAGTGGTGACGGCAAAAAGAAGACTTGAAATGCAGAAGGCTAAACTTTGGGACAATATTCGAACCCTTGATGAACAAGCCAGACGCTCCATTGATGCAGAAAGAGAGGATCTTGCCAAGCTAGCACTAGAGCGAAAGAACGCCAATTTGTTGCAATTGCAGGGATTAGATAAACAAATCGGCGAAATGTTGGCAGAGCAGGAAAAGCTAGAACAGACAGAGAAACGTCTATCAACCAAGGTCGAAGAATTTAAATCCAAAAAAGAGGTTATAAAGGCACAATATTCGGCAGCGGAGGCCCACGTTCGCATTAAGGAAAATGTCACAGGGATTTCAGAAGAGATGACTGATATTGGGATGGCCCTTAATAAAGCAGAGGAGAAGACTGAAAAAATGAAGGCTAAATCTGGAGCCTTAGATGAAATGATAAACTCTGGTGTCCTCACAGATTATACAACAAGCAAAGATAGTATTGAAAAAGAACTGGAACAAGTCACGCTTAAAGGTTCGGTTGAAGAGGAATTAGCAAAGTTAAAGGCTGAGAAACAACGTAAAAAGAAACAGATGGAGGAGGAGCAAAAAGCCTAATAATGAAGAAGAAAACCAGTCCCAAGAAAACGCCATCGAGGCCTTCTAGAACTATATCCAGCAAGAAGAAAAAATCTGGTGTTAGGTCCAAAGGCAAGTCTTCGAAGAGAAGTTCTCCCTTAAGAAGACCTATAATAGCCAGGAAGAGCCAAAAAATAAGAAAAGCGGCAACCAAGCTGACTACAAATACCATTGCAAGAAGA